>LUTY01000197.1 GCA_001640045.1 Candidatus Thiomargarita nelsonii
CCAACCACTTGCAGTCAATTTTTCTATTATGAAATGAGACAAACTACTGATGTTAAACAGTTATGGGAAAACAAAGAAGAAAGTGCCTTGGCAGCATTACGTCGATCACATTTTGGTTATGTGCTGCAAACCGGTGGCTTACTTCCCTTTTTAACCGTTTTTCAAAATCTTCAATTGCCATCGAAACTTAATGGCTACAAAAATAATACAGAAATTATCAAATTAGCAAAACGCATTGGTATAGAGGGGCTGCTCCATAAAAAACCACAGTATCTTTCTGGAGGGCAACGGCAGCGAGTGGCTATTTTGCGGGCACTGACTCATCACCCAAAAATTATTTTAGCTGATGAACCCACAGCCGCTGTCGATAAAACCAGGGCACGGAGTATTGTTAAAGATTTTAATACTTTGGCTAAGGAAAGTGGTACAACGATTGTCATGGTAACACATGATCACGCATTAGTCGCGCCATTTGCTGATGTGACTTATACTTTTGAGCTGAATACTTAGAATGTGCAAGGTACGCCTTGCACTCCAAAGCTCTCTCTCTGGAGTGCAAGGCGTACCTTGCACTTAGGAAAATCTTGCTATGAACACTCAACCCAAAGGCGTAATAGCCCGTCTCGCCGCCCTTGATTTACGCCATGAATGGATACTCACCTTATGTATGGTATTAGCGATTGCTGCCATACTGGCACCGTTGCTGATTTTACTCGGCTTAAAACATGGTACCATTCAAACCATACATGACCGTTTAGTGGAAGATCCTGTGAATAGGGAAATTAAACCGGCAAGAACTTTGCGGCTGACGACGCACTGGTTTGATGAATTTAAACAACGTCCAGAAATTGAGTTTATTATTCCGACGATATTACGTGGATCGTCGATAGTGAGACTCTCAACCCCTGAAAAGCGTTTAATTGTTGATTTAGTACCAACAGCCCCTGGTGATCCGCTGATCTTAGAAAATGAAGGCATCATCCCTAAAGAGGGAGAATGTGTACTCAGTTATGCGGCTGCTGAAAAATTAGGTGTCAAAAAAGGTACCCTCCTCAGTGCAAAGATTACGCGAACTCGAAATCGGCGCCGTGAGTATGAACGCACCGATTTACGTGTGGTGGCTATACTCGATCCCCGGGCAGATGTCCTAGATCGCGTTTATATGCCTTTTGAATTTGTGAATGATGTAGAAGCCTATCGAGAAGGTCGTGCAGTCCCCAAACGCAATTGGTCAGGTGGCAAAGCACTTCCCCCTTTGAGCTATGATGGTCTCTGGGTACTTGTCCCACGCCCATTGAGTTCTATTGAAGAGACGATTTTAACTATCGGTACGGGTTTGGCTGAAATTAAAAAGCTGAAAGCGGCACAATTTCGGCAACTGTTAGGATTTTCCTTGCCTGATAATTACCATGCTTATCAATTATTGGCTAAAGGGAGTCCCATTATGATGAGCAGTATAAAAAGTGTGAAAAACAAATTG
>LUTY01000198.1 GCA_001640045.1 Candidatus Thiomargarita nelsonii
ATAAATGAGGTTTAAACCTTTGCTCTTGTCTTTTACCACCTCCATTTTTTGATGAAATTCAGTATCGTAAACCACGCCATGACAGACATTTTTTGAAACTAAATAACGTTCGTCAATAGTCATATCGTTAAGCATTTTGAGGGCTGCACCTGGAGCACCGTTAAAATTATAGGTTGGGCAAGTGAGCATTCCTTCAAACTTCTTTAAACGGTATTCCGCTGGAACAACATTATCGCCAGCAAAACCACCTTGCGCTACCCATGTTTGAATTTTCATCGCCTTGTCTAATTGGTAAAAATTTTTCAGAGACGCACCGGTAATAATTGTTAAATCAGGATATTTGGTAATGGTTTGGCTAATAATTTTGTGACCTTCATCATTCGGCTGACTTTCACCAATCTCGCCCAACCATTGGTAGTGAAAACTGGAAACGCACTGTTTTTTATGACCGATTTTCCAACTGCCCACCGGAATATGCTCAAAGCCCGTCAGTTTTAAGATATGACGAATAATACCTATTTGTGCATTGGTTCCCGGCATGACTGTAACCGCTCTTAAATTGACTTTGGGATGACTTGTCAAAAAGCATAAAGTCATGACATCATCTGGATCGCCGGTTTCCATGTCGAAGAGTATGTTCATTTTAGTTAGCAGTATCAATTTGTGTTTTCGATATTTGTAAGCAAACTTGGCGGAAATTCATCCCATCTTTTGCCATCTAAGAGATTTTCTTTATTGCCACCTCTTCCGATTGAGCCATATCACGCAGATGACGTACCCAATCAGCTTGCATTGGACGAGCATATGGCCCTGCTTCACCGCCTACAGCGATAAAATCTATCCCATCTGTATTAAAATCTGGCATTTTTCCCAGTAAGGGCTCGAACTGAATAAACTTATTTAAAGCACCACAAGATTTTAAAGCTTCTAATTTAGGCAGATGTTTTGCCGACTCAATTGTGACTGCCGCCCAAATCCAAGGTTTCCAAGGTAGCTTTGGTCCAAGCTCGGCTAAGCGTTCTGCACGTTTTGTACAAACAATAAAACGATGTTGTGGTACTTTACCCATTATGTAAAATGCACGGAGAATGGCCTCATCAGGTAATAAATATTCCCCATTTTGGTTTTTTTCGTCAAAAAAAGGATCGCTTCTGTCGCAAACCCAAATTCGTTTTGGCACGACTACATTCTTTGGTAAATCAAATAGAGATGGTTCCTGCAACTCATTGTTGTTGAGTGAAAAATGAAAAGGATCAGCCATATCACGATAGGGTGAGATTCCTTTTTTCTTCAACCGATTTAATGAATAAATCGCCCAGCAATGCTTGCATCCTTCAGAAAATTTGACGCACCCTGTCCAGGGTTCCCATCTATCTGTACGAATATCTATATAAATCTTGCCTTTTCTTTTCATTTGGTTGTGCTGTAATCAAAAATAATAATTGATGGTGGATTACACTTTCATGTGGAGCAGCCCAAAATCGTGCATTGTTCTATAGGGCGCATTCCCATTTT
>LUTY01000199.1 GCA_001640045.1 Candidatus Thiomargarita nelsonii
TCAATATCGTAACAAAAATCAAAAAGAAGGCTTTGAACAAGCGCAAGCACTATGCCGCTTATGTCAAAAATATAAAAGGCATTTTATCATCAATGATGATGTAGCACTCGCACAACAAGTCGGCGCAGACGGTGTACATATCGGCAAAAACGACGCGCCGCTTTATCGGGAAATGTTGGTAGAGGAATATCTGCGATTTTGTGCTAAATTACATCATATTCCCGGGCGCGAAATTGCAAAGGCTGTCAACAAGGTTATTGATCAATGTAGTTTACAAACCGTTCGCCAACGTTTAATTGGTAATTTGTCTAAAGGTTATCAACAGCGCGTGGGTATTGCACAGGCGATTATTCATACGCCGACAGTGGTGATTTTAGATGAGCCAACCATTGGCTTAGATCCTAAGGAAATCCTTAAAATTCGTGAATTAATACGCGAATTGGGTAAAGAACATAGCGTGATTTTATCGAGCCACATTTTGCAGGAAGTGCAAGCGGTGTGTAATCATGTCCAAATCATTAATCATGGTCAATTAATATTGAATGACACGATGAGTGGTTTGTTGGCAGAAATGCAAACGACTCATTTAGAAGTCGCGTTGCGCCGCCCGCCCGTTCTTGATGTGTTCAAGCAAATTGAAGGCGTTGAAGAGGTTGATGCACGGGAAAATAAGCGTTTCCGCATTCAACATGCTGCGGATAATAATCCGGCAGAGGCTTTGGTAGAAAAAGCGGTGGCGGGTGATTGGGGATTGTATGAACTTATCCCTGAACATCGTACTTTAGAACAAGTGTTTGTGGAGTTGACCAGTCCAAGATAAATCTGGCCGACTCCGAAATAACTGATAACTGATAACTGATAACTGATATGTGGACAATAGCTGGACGAGAGTTACGAAGTTTATTTTTATCACCGCTGGCTTGGGCTATTTTGGCAGCGGTGCAAGTGATTTTGGGCTTGTTTTTCAGAGACATGCTGCTTTATTTTATACGACCAGATGTACAAGCGAGTTTGGCAAATGTGCCTAATGCGCCCGGGTTGACAGTGATAGTGGCTAGTGATTTGTTTGGCTCGCTGGGCATTGTGTTGTTATTAATGACTCCGTTGTTGACAATGCGGCTTGTCAGTGAGGAACGGCGCAATAAGACTTTGCCTTTATTATTATCTGCCCCAATGTCGATGACCAGTATTGTGCTCGGCAAATTTTTAGGTTTAATGGGCTTTTTTCTCATCATGTTGATGATCGTGATGCTGATGCCCTTGTCGTTGCTACTGGGTGGCTCATTAGATTGGGGACATTTAGGCTCATGCTTATTGGGGATCACTTTATTATTGGGGGTATTGACGGCACTTGGGTTGTATATTTCTACTCTAACAACACATCCCACTGTTGCTGCTATCAGCACTTTTGCTGCTTTTTTGTCTGGAAGATGCCAACTATCACCTGACTTACCTTGCTGAGGCTATTGCCGCTTCTCATCCTTCACTATTTGCAAACTACGTGGCATGGGCGAA
>LUTY01000200.1 GCA_001640045.1 Candidatus Thiomargarita nelsonii
TGTATGCTTTTGGTAAAACGTTGTATCGTTTGTTGACGGGCAAAATTCCGCAGACTTTGCATCCGAGACGCTTGGCTTCAGCACCTGAGTTGTTTGAGTTGTTGTGTGATTGTGTGGAGAGAGCGCCAGAAAAACGTCCTGATGTGGCAACCATTATCAAGCAATTATCAAACTGGGGTACGGAAGATATTAAGGCGTACAAAGCTTGGTGGAATCAGTTGGATGAGGATTGGAGAGCTATTTTTGAAAAAGCCATTGAAATTGAGGCAGAACCAAGTGAAAGTGAGTTAGTGAAAATTGTTCAGCTACAGGTTTTGGATTGCTCTTCTAATGAAATAAGCGATTTAGAACCGCTACGCCAGTTGACTAGTTTGCAGGTTTTGAATTGCGATTCTAATCAAATAAGCGATTTAGAACCGTTGCGCCAGTTGATGAAGTTGCAGTACTTGGATTGCCATGATAATGAAATAAGCGATTTAGAACCGCTGCGCCACTTGACGAAGTTGCAGTACTTGTATTGCCATGATAATGAAATAAGCGATTTAGAACCGCTGCGCCACTTGACGAACTTGCGGGAATTGTTTTGTTTTCAGAATCAAATAAGCGATTTAGAACCTCTGCGCCACTTGACGAGTTTGCAGGTTTTGGTTTGCTGGGAGAGTCAAATAAGCGATTTAGAACCGCTGCGCCACTTGACGAGTTTGCAGGAATTTAATTGCAGTTATAATCAAATAAGCGATTTAGAACCGCTGCGCCACTTGACGAAGTTGCAGGAATTGATTTGCGCTATTAATCAAATAAGCGATTTAGAACCGCTGCGCCACTTGACGAGTTTGAAGAAATTGGATTGCAGTAATAATAAAATCAGTAAAGCGGAAATAAAGAAATTTAAAAAAGCAATGCCTAACTGTCAGGTTGAGAGTTAAATTTTTTGTGATGATTCTGACAATCTGGCGTTGTCAGGTAAAGTGGACAAAAGCGTGGTGTTGCCCAATATACCTAGCTTTATCGTGATTTATCTCTCTATTCTGTGTCTGAATCAGAATTTTCATAATTTGAGAATTTTCAGAATAAATCGTAATGAATTTAGGTTTTATTCTGCAAATTCTTAAATTCTGTCAATTCTGATTCAGACATTTAGATAAACCACCACGCACTGTTAAAAGTTAATTTTCGATTCGCTAAAAAATGGATGACAAACTCTTTAATGAACTCGTAATGAGCATCAAAGATGCAGGGCTATTTTTGCGTGGTGAATCTGAACCCTCGCGAATTTTTGATACACTTGACATAAAAGCAATACGGCAAAAAACAGGGCTTTCGCAAACGCAATTTGCAAACATGATTGGCGTGAAAGTGAGAACCTTGCAAAATTGGGAACAAAAACGGCACCAGCCCACTGGAACCGCTGCTGCACTTCTCACGATTGTCGCACACGAACCAGAAGCGGCACTACGCGCCTCAAAACCATCGTAAGTTCATCGCCGGGTGAGAATTTAACCTTCTTTAATGAAG
>LUTY01000201.1 GCA_001640045.1 Candidatus Thiomargarita nelsonii
ACAAAGCTAGCCGCCCATCGGGGGAAAAGGCCACTGCATCATCGTTGGAACCTTTGAAACGGCGAATCTCTCGCCCGCTGTGTACTTCCCACAGTTTCAGCGTCATATCAGGAGACCACGACAAAGCCAGCCGCCCATCGGGGGAAAAGGCCACTGCATTGACATAATAGGAATGTCCCTTGAAGGTGCGAATCTCTCGCCCGCTGTGTACTTCCCACAGTTTGAGCGTGCCATCCATACTGCCCGACAAAGCCAGCCGCCCATCGGGGGAAAAGGCCACTGCAAGGGTATGAGAGGAATCTTTGAAGCTACGAATCTCTCGCCCGCTGTGTACTTCCCACAGTTTGAGCGTGCCATCCATACTGCCCGACAAAGCCAGCCGCCCATCGGGGGAGAAGACCACGGCATTGACATTATCGGAATGTCCTTTGAATGTCCTTAGCTCGCGCCCCGATGAGACATCCCATAATTTCAATGTGTTATCATTTGAACCCGATAAGACCAGTTTTCCATCAGGGGAAAAGACCACAGCATTGACATCATCGGAATGCCCCAACTGCACAAACACTTCAGGCTGCTCAACTGTAGGAGAACTTGGTAGCTCTGATGTTTGAACAAGCGTCTCTCCCGTTGCAATACTATGTTCAGTTGAGATGGACACATCAGACTCATGCCTAGCTAATCGTCCATAAGGTATAGTTTTTATCAAAATGAAGTTGTTATCCTTGAACTCGTAAAATTTGATAACATCCATATCAACTTCATTCAAATTGCCAGCCAAAATCATTAACCTACTATTCAGTCGATAAATCTTTTCTTGTCCAGCTTCTTCAGAGTACTCTGGCTTCAATGGCCAAACAGAAGCCATCGTAGCAGGAAAAGGATAGGCTCGTCCGGTGCTAGCATCAATGATTGCTCCAATATTACAACCTCCAGAACCACAACCCCAGCCGGTTACGATATAGCGACCTGCAAAAGATGGTTTGCCATATTTAATTGCGTTTCTAAGTCTTGTGCGATAGTCTTTCGCAAACGAAGAATCTAGCACGAGAGGGTGGTTTTTACCCTTGTAAATTTCATTAACAGGATAATCCTTGAATTTTGGAATAATATCACGACGTTCCTGATTCGTCTTTTTACGGGCTTGTTCAATTCGTGGCTGTATCCTAATGTAATCCACACTGGCGTAGCCAATTTTCCCATCATTAAGTTGCACTTTGTACCACGAACCACGGGTTTCTAAAATACGCAGTAATGAACCTTTAGGTGCTTTGCCAATAATTTTCGTGTTTGTACTCCTACCTTCACGGATGTTCAAAGCTGTACTTTGGGTTGTTACAATGCCGTAGTTCCCTTCATTGTCAATAGCCCATGATATTGTCAAAACAAAAGTTAAGAGGAATATAGCAAGTAGCTGAAATATAAATTTGGGTGGTTTCATTTTATTTTCTCCTTTTTGAAATACTTACTCTTTTGCACTTTGTCACTGACAATCATATAAATTTTCCACGCCAG
>LUTY01000202.1 GCA_001640045.1 Candidatus Thiomargarita nelsonii
CCCACGAAAAAAATAGGCATCTGCAAAACGGGCACATAATTATTCATCAGCGGATTACCATCGCCCATAAATGGCGCGATGCTAATGATGAGGGTGCCTATGATAGACAATAAAAGTGCCACCCAGCCACAACAATGTTTCCTGCTCATCAAACTCCAAAACACGCCCGCAAAAGCCAGAAACCATACCAATACCGTCATATCCACATGTACGACAAGTGCGGTGTGGAAAAAATCTACCCAAGGGATCATTTCCTGAATGCCGGGCGTTCGGGAAAGTACGAGCAATAGAGTGAACAAGCCACCAATGACGAGGGATGTTAGAGCAAGTAGTAACCATCCTATCGTCAAACGGCGGGATTGTGGTACTTCTAGGATAAATGCGTTGGTTGTCATTAATTAATATTCTCCATTATAGGCGACGCGGAGCGTCGTGCAACTATTTATAGCTCCGTTGAGTAGGCTTCAGCTCATCAAACACCAAATTTTCTTTATGAAGAACAGCCCCTTTACCCTTGTATTCCCACGCCGCGACATAAGCAAAATTTTCATCATCGCGTTGAGCTTCACCCTCTTTTGTTTGATATTCCTCTCGAAAATGGCAACCACAAGATTCATTGCGGTGTAAAGCATCATCTACCATTAATTGGCTCATTTCAAGAAAATCAGCCACACGTATCGCTTTTTCTAAAGTTTGATTAAGTTCGTCATTTGTCCCAACCATGTTCAGATTTTCCCAAAATGCCCCTTGCAACTTTTTTATTTCCTCTTTCGCCTGTTTTAAACCTGCCGCATTGCGTGACATGCCACAATGATTCCACAAAATGAGCCCTAATTCTTTATGGTACTCATCCACCGTTTTATCACCTTTGAGGGCAAGTATTCGATTAATCCGTTTTTTGACATCTTGTTCGGCTTCTTTAAAGGCGGGATGATCGGTTGGCACTTTATCATAAGGCATGGTTGCCAAATAAGCGGCAATGGTGCGCGGCACGACAAAATAACCCTCAGCAAGGGTTTGCATCAATGCACTGGCACCTAAACGGTTTGCCCCATGTTCAGAAAAGTTAGCTTCACCCAAGCTATATAAACCCGGAATCGTTGTCATTAAATTATAATCCACCCAAAGCCCGCCCATGGTGTAATGCACCGCAGGATAGATTTTCATCGGCTCAAGATAAGCATTTTCATCCGTGATTTTTTCGTAGATTTGGAACAAATTGCCATATTTTGTTCTGATCGCCTCTTCCCCTCGTCTTTCGATAGCCTCTTTAAAATCCAGATAAACCGCTAAACCTGTCACCCCAACACCACGCCCTTCATCACAAACTTGTTTGGCGTTCCGTGAAGCGACATCTCTAGGCACCAAGTTACCAAAAGCGGGATACTTTCTTTCTAAAAAGTAGTCCCTTTCATCTTCAGGTATTTCATGGGGGGGGCGTTTATCACCCATTTTTTTCGGCACCCAAACGCGACCATCATTTCGCAAGGATTCAGACATTAAGGTGAGTTTAG
>LUTY01000203.1 GCA_001640045.1 Candidatus Thiomargarita nelsonii
AATAAGATACTTTCATACTTTTCGGTGGCTGCTGGCAATTGAAATGTTGCCCGCATGGCAACCATGAATAAAAACGCGACATCATGCTCAGTGAGTTCATCAAGCACGGTGGTATGGGCAGCCCAATTTCTGGCACATTTCATAATCCAGCCAAAGGTGTATTTGACAGTGCGAGCCTGAAAACAGTCTTTGTCGCCTTTTTCACATCTTGGCAAATTATCGGGATAGGCAGCATCCCATTCGTGGGCTAAGTTTCTGATAAACAGCTTATAAAGGTGCTGAGTTTTTTCGGGTTGACGTAATGGCAATAGATTTTGCAAGGTTTCCAAATAATCTTGCATTTCTTGTACAGTGATTATTCGAGGCATCGAGCCGCTGATAAACTCACCAAACTGAATAGCGGCTTCTTGTTGAAGTGTTATCAGTGATAGGATATGTTGACAGCCGGTGATAATGCCGCGCCGTAAGGTTAAATAGGCATCGGATTGCTTGTTGTTTAGCCACGCCCTGAGTTTGGCATATTCCGACTCTTTCTTTTCAAAAGACTGTGGTTGTGGAATGTAGATTTTCTGACACCTTTGCTCAAAGGGCATGAGAGTCGAGTCTTTTTCTCCGGTGAGAAAACATAAGTTGCTGTCTGGGAAACCTTGACGAATTAAGGTGTTGTAAATATAAAAGCCACCTTCTTCATGCAGATAACCTGCGGGCACAGGCAAGTTTCTCGGATAAATTGTGCCAACTTGGTCACATACTTACCCGCCTTGTCAGGATCACGACGAATTAATGCTTTGATGCTAGTCAGTGTATTTCCCAAAAGATGGGGGTCTATCTCGGCTTTTAGGGCACGAATCTTTGCTTGCAATAGCTCCGATTTAAGACGATCATGGTCCAGCACTTCGATAACTTGTTGGAATACAAAACAACCCAGCATATCCGTTAGCAACATGGGTATGCTAATCTGTATCACCAGGTTAAGTGCTCGTTCAAAAGGGGTGGACAAAATCAAAATCAACAGCATTTGCAAGGTCACCACTATCCCGGCAATGAGTGCCGCTCGGAGCGGAGTGATTTTACTGCCCAACCATTGGCGAAACAGACCGGCAAGCAGGCCACTCAATAGGGTAGCCAGAGCGCAGCTTAGCCCGGTAAATCCCCCTAGCGAGTAACGCTCCACACCAGCGATTGCCCCAACGCTGACTCCAAGCCAAGGACCACCGGCAATCCCTGCTGCCACCGCCACAAGATCACGAAAGTTAACAACAGCTTCACCTGGATTCAACTGATAGGACCAGGAGACAGGTTTAAAGCTGCCGTCCGGCTCTATCACCATGCCGGCATGTGTGCCATATATTGCCATGGCACTAAAAAGCAAAACCAATAACAGCCAGCCTAGCCCAAAGCGATTCTCATCGAGCAGTTGATCACGTAAATAAGGGGTTCTGAATAGCGTAAATGCGATTTCAAACTCGCTCCCTTGATCTTCTTGGCTGCGGACGCTAATCTGACCATTCA
>LUTY01000204.1 GCA_001640045.1 Candidatus Thiomargarita nelsonii
AGCCGCTCTTCACGTCCACAACCGATGATGCCCCAATCTTTGAAGAGACTTCCAGGGTTCATCAATGGCAATAGCTTTCTTGAAAACTTTTTTCCACTTGTCATCCAATTGCGCCCACCACGCTCTTTTATTGAAAATGTTGAGTCCTGAAAGCTGTTTATGTTGCGTGGTTTGAGATAAGTCTGTTAATCGACTGATCAAAGTCGTTACGTCAACCCGTTTTTCAGGCAGACTCTCGACACAATCACATAACAATTCAAACAACTCAGGTGCAGAAGCCAAGTGTTTTGGATGCAAAGTCTGCGGACTTTCTCCCGTCAATAAACGATACAGCGTTTTGCCAAAGGCAAACACATCCGTTTTCGCGCTCGGCTGACCATAGTACGTCAAACCTTGTTGCTCTGGTGGCACATAATCCAAGCGTTCAAATAGCATAGATTGCGCGAATAAACTCAAGTCAAAATGATTTGGCTGAGTGCTGATGGCTTGTCCTAAGGAGGGGGCGACTTTCGCCAAACCAAAATCTATTATTTTCACCGAAAGCTTGGTTCCTTGTTTCAACAACAAGATATTGGCGGGTTTTAAATTTAAATGTAAAATGCCTTGCTGATGTGCGATTTGCAAAACTTTGGCTATTTGCAACCCCACGGCGATACCCGTTTTCACCTCCAATTTGCCAGATTGTTTTAACCAAGTTTCGCCATCTACCGCCCCTTCAATGTATTCAGTGACAAAAAAGGCACGCTCTTGCCTTGCCAGATCATAAAAACCATAGTCCAAGGGCTGCGGCACATATTCTCCTGCCATCTCCGCTATCAGCCAGGGCGCTTGAAAAACCTTATCGAGTAAACCTTTATGGGTTTTCCAAAAACATTTGATGACGACTTTTTGATTTTTCTTTAAACGCTGTTCACAGAGAAAAATACAGCCCATGCCATCGGCACCCAATAAGCGTTTAATGGGATATTTATGCACATCATGCAAAGCATAGCGTTGTGGATTGAGCAAAATCGCTTTCATTAAATGAGACAAGGCTTTGTCATACGCTTGCTGCCGTATATGCACCTGAAAACGATTAAAGGCAATCAAGGCGCGTTCCACATCATTTCGTGCATTTTGATACGCCTGTATCAATAAAAATTCTGCTTTTTCTAAATCACCCGCCGAAGACACTACACTCCCGAGTCCAATGGCAAGTCGACTGAATTGTGGAGAAGAATAAGGCATCTGTTTCCACAATTGTAGCGCTTTCCTTATTAACTTAAGGCTGTTACTGTTATGTTGAATAAACTCATCCTGTCGTTTGATTTGGAGCGATAAATCCGACTGTTTCAACAAATGCTTAAGAATAGCTAAAATGGTCTCTGCAACGCCCTTTGTTGGCTTGATCTTGGTATGGAAATTCTTCAAATTCCCTTGAATTTGCTCTATTGCCGACAACACTTGCTCAATATGAATATTCAACAACGCTGCCCAACTGGTAAAACGTCGGCTAAATTCAAGAAAATGGC
>LUTY01000205.1 GCA_001640045.1 Candidatus Thiomargarita nelsonii
CCCACTTCGCCCCCAGGCAGACATTGGTTAATCTCTGCCTCACCTTTCGTGATAGCTTCAGCGTAAGGTCGACAACCTGGATAGCTACATTTGCCACATTGTTGTTGTGGTAAAAGAGCATCAATTTGATCGACGACAGGATCACCTTCGACTTTAAAACGCTCCCCCGCATAACCGAGTAGCAGTCCAAAAATCAAAGCCAATCCACCAAGCACAACAATTGTTCCTATCATAGTTTTACTAAGCCTGAAAAACCCATAAATGCCATTGACATGATGCCCGCTGTTATAAGCGTAATCGGTGCCCCTTTAAAGACAAGGGGCACATCCGCGACCGCTAAACGCTCACGCATAGCTGCAAACAGGACTAACACCAAGGAAAATCCAATAGCCGCACCAAATCCATAAATGGCAGATTCTATAAATCCATGTTTTTCTTGTATATTTAATAATGCCACTCCCAACACAGCACAATTAGTGGTAATCAATGGTAGAAAAATGCCTAAGATTTGATACAACAATGGACTGGTTTTATGTACAAGCATTTCTGTAAATTGCACCACAACAGCAATGACTAATATAAAAGCTATTGTGCGTAAAAATTCTAAGGCTAGCGGTACCAATAGATATTCGTTGATTAAATAGCTACAGATCGAGGCTAAAGTCAGCACAAAAGTTGTCGCAAGTCCCATTCCCATAGCCGTTTCTAATTTGGTAGACACGCTCATAAAAGGGCATAGCCCTAGAAATTTAACGAGGACAAAATTATTGACGAGGACGGTACTAATAAAAATCAGTAGGTATTCGGTCATAATAAGTCTTATAAAACTTGACAAAATTACTATGGTATGGTCAACAACGGAGGAGTGCAAATGTTTTTTTAAGATTGTACTTGGCTTGCAACCTGTGCGAGACGTTTACCCAAGGCACGGCATAAGCGTTGTTCTTCCTCAGACATCGGATTTTTATTATCCGTTCCAGCGACATGACTGGCACCATAAGGCGTACCCCCAGTCCGTGTGGTGAGCAAATCCCCTTCAGTGTACGGCAAACCCAAAAGCAACATACCATGATGCAACAAGGGCAGCATCATAGACAATAAAGTACTCTCTTGTCCGCCGTGTAAACTGCCTGTCGAGGTAAAAACCGCAGCGGGTTTGTCCACCAGCGCACCAGAAAGCCACAATCCGCTGGTTTGATCAAGAAAATATTTCAAGGGGGCAGCCATATTACCAAATCGGGTGGGACTACCTAATGCCAAACCCGCACAATTTTCTAAATCGTCCAAAGACACATAAGGTGGTCCAGCATCAGGAATATCTGGCACTGTTGCCTCACATAATTGAGACACCTCTGGCACGGTGCGGAGCCGTGCTTGACAATTAGGCACTTCCTCGATACCACGCGCAATTTTTTGCGCCATCTGCGCGACATGCCCGTGTCGGCTATAATACAGAACTAAAATGTCTAACACGCAAATATCCTCTGTGCAAGGTACGCACATTTAGGA
>LUTY01000303.1 GCA_001640045.1 Candidatus Thiomargarita nelsonii
GGATAAATCCATTTCATTTCTCAACGCGCTCATTTTCCATATTCTGCTTTTAGTGCTGATAGTTTTTTTCAGTACAGAACAGAAAGAGCAACGCCATAAATTAGTGGCACCTGAGAATATTATGCAAGCGGTGGCTATTGATGAAAATCAATTGCAAGCTGCCCTACGCCAAAAGGAGGCTGAATTAGAACGTCAAAAAGCCGAACAAGAACGTTTAGAAGCCTTGAAAAGAAAGAGGATAGCAGAAGCCAAACTACGCGAAAAGAAACAACAAGAAGAAGCTAAGCGTAAAGCGGAGGAAAAACGTAAAGCGGAAGCGGCTGAAAAAAAACGTAAAGCGGAGAAGAGACGTAAAGAAGCGGAAGCGGCTGAAAAAAAACGTAAAGCCGATGCGAAACGTAAAGCTGATGCGGCTGAAAAACAACGTAAAGCTGATGCGAAACGTAAAGCGGAAGCGGCTGAAAAAAAACGTAAAGCCGAGGAGAGACGTAAAGCTGAGGAGAGACGTAAAGCTGAAAAAAGACGTAAAGCTGAGGAGAGACGTAAAGCTGAGGAGAGACGTAAAGCTGAGGAGAGACGTAAAGCCGAAGCGAAACGTAAAGCTGAAGAGCAAGCGCGTCAATTAGCCGAGGAAAAGCGTCAAGCAGAAGAAGCAGCGCGTTATCAAGCTGAAAAACTAAATAAGATGCGAACGGTTGTAGCCCGTATTCAAGCACGAGTCCTTCAAAACTGGATACGTCCTAGTGGTTATTACAAAGGCTTATCCTGTGTCATAGAAATACAGTTGAAAGGGGGACGTGGCGTTAAAACGGCTAAAATCATTCGCAGCAGTGGCAACAGTATTTTTGACACTTCAGCCATAAAAGCCGTTTATGATGCTTCACCGTTACCGATTCCTTATGATATATTTGATGAGTTTAGAGTTTTTAATTTTAGATTTAGCCCCTAACTAACGACGAATAAAAACCATGCGTACCATAATTTTATGTCTATTAAGCTATTTAGCATTACTGAGCCATGCCCATGCCATTTTAACCATCGAGATCGTTGGTGGCACAGAAGAAGGCGGGCAACCCATTGCCATTGTCCCCTTTGGATTACAAACAACGATGTCAGCCCCCTCTCAAGACATCGCTCAAATTGTTTCCGATGATCTCCATCGCAGTGGACGCTTTGCCATCATGCCGGTACATAGCTTGCCGGAACAACCGTCTGACTCCAATCAAATCAATTATTCACTTTGGCAAGCCGTTGGGATGCCACATTTGGTGATAGGACGTATTGCCAGCCAAGTTAAAAATAGCTACACGGTTGAATTTGAATTATTTGATGTAGTGAAACGCCAAGCGATGATCGGATTCCGCTATACTGCCAACAAGCAATCACTACGGGAAGCCGCTCATCAAATCAGTGATGAGATTTATCAGGCATTGACGGGAGAACGAGGCGTTTTTAGTACCAAAATTGTTTATGTCACCTTACAACGTCAGGGCAAAAAAAAGCAATATCACCTGTATGTTGCCGATGCAGACGGTGCCAATCCACGTCTGATGTTAAAAACGGGTGAACCGATTTTCTCACCGAGTTGGTCTCCTGACGGACAACGCATTGCCTATGTGACTTATGATACAAACAAAAGGACCAAACAAATGGCCGTCTATATACAAGAACTCACCACAGGCAAACGCACCCGTATCTCATCCAAACGTGGCCTCAATACGGCACCTGCATGGTCACCAGATGGCAAACGTTTAGCATTGACTTTATCCAAAGATGGCAACTCTGAAATCTATATTATAAATTTGCAAACTCGTGCCTTAACCCGCTTAACTCGTAATTCTGCGATTGACACCGAGCCAGAATGGTCACCCGATGGAAAATCACTGGTATTTACTTCAGATCGTGGGGGGCAGCCACAAATTTATCGCATTTCAGTTAACGGTGGCAAAGCACAACGTATAACCTTTCAAGGTAGATATAATGCACGTCCACGTTTTTCTCCCGATGGCCGTCAACTGGCTTTGCTGCATAACGGAGGTAATGGATACCAAATTGCCGTGTTAAATTTAGAAAACAGACAATTGAAAAAGTTGAGCCAAACCCGTTTGGATGAATCCCCAAGTTTCGCCCCCAATGGCAGCATGATTCTTTATACCGCAGGACCTTCCCTGTCCGCAGTGTCGATAGATGGACGGGTACGCCAACGTTTGGCAGAAGATATGGGCGGAGAAGTGCGAGAGCCGGCTTGGTCACCCTATTTTAATAAATAACCCAAGTTGCTACCTCAATGCCATTTTTTATCTAGGGTGGATTAAGCGATAGCGTATCCACCTGAATTGACATCAACCCAGAAATAAAGGAGCATTATCAATGATCAAAATGCGTGATTTAGTGCTAATATTAGCGGTAGTTGTGTTGGCGGGATGCACGACTAACAAAAGTATAGAAAAACAAAACCCTGCTCATAAAATCCCCACCTCTACCCCTCCCCCTATTTTGGGTGATACAACAATGACACAATCTGTTCCTTGTGCAAATCCCCCCTGTGACTCATATGGCACTGCAATAGGAAGCCAGCAAGACCAGAGTAGTAGTGTTGATATCCCTGATAGACAGATCATCTATTTTGATTATGATAAGGACAACATTAGACCTAAAGCTCATCTCATACTTGAAGAGCATGCGACTTATATTAGCAACCATCCCAATGCCTATATCCGCTTAGAAGGGCATACTGATGAGCGGGGTTCACGCGAATATAATTTGGCCTTAGCTGAACGGCGTGCTAATGCGGCCAAAGAAGTGTTGCTTATTTTAGGTGTTTTTGAAAACCAATTAGTCACCATAAGCTATGGTGAAGAACAACCCGTTGCACTAGAACATAACGAAGAAGCGTGGCAACTTAACCGCCGGGTTGAATTAATCTATCCTTAAATGGCGGATAGCGTTCGTTCCTCAGGAGTGCAAGGCGTACCTTGCACTCCTACCTATTTAAACAAAGGATTTCAAAATGTTAAGAAGAATAAACCCCCTCAGATTGATACTGATCAGCACCTTGATGCTAGTACCACTACTAGCAGCAGCAGAGGTGCCCGCACGTTTAACTTACCTAGAACAACAAAACGCTCAATTAACACGAGCACTTTTGGAACTAAGAAAACAGCAGAAACAGTTAAGGCGAACACTCTTGGATCAAGCGGTTAAAATGCTTGAACTGCAAAGAAATATACAAAACTTACAGGGCCAAATAGAAGAGTTGAACCACCACTTGGAAGAGATGAAAAACTCGCAACAAGAAATGAAGTTGGCCTTAGATAATCGCTTAGACGAACTACAACAAGCCCTTGATAAAAAACTCTCCATAGCAGATGATACGCCGAATTCAGGCTTAGAACAGAGGCCCGGTGAACAGCCGAAAACACAAGAATCCTTTGTAGCTGAAGAGGATAATGAAGAGACACAAGCTTATCAACAAGCCTTTGAACTGGTTCAAACGGGCCGTTATGACAGTGCCATAACCGGATTGAAAGAATTCTTAAACCAGTATCCACAAAGTCATAAAGCCGATGAAGCTCAATATTGGCTGGCTGAAATGTATTATAGGCAGAACAAAATCAACTTAGCCCTAACCGCTTTCAGTCAGCTACTAGAAAAATATCCAAACAGCCCAAAACAGGCGGAGGCACTATTAAAAATAGGTGATATTTTTTCTGACAAAAAGGACTACGCAACAGCCCGCGCCATTTATCAACAAGTGATAGAAACTTATCCCGGCACGGAAACCGCCAATTTAGCTGAAAAACGTTTACAGAAACGCCAATGAACCGTGCAAGGTACGCCTTGCACTCCTGGTTTTCTCGTTCCCACGCTCCGCGTGGGAATGCATGCATCGACGCTCTGCGTCGCCTGATATGGAAAAACGCCCGACTACCTCCTCCTATGGCCCAGACCTTCTATGCCTAAAATCAAATAGCTGTCACTTGAGCTTTATTGTTCAACCCTTATCATGGTATAGTCGCTCAGCACGATATATCTATTTAATTTAAACCTAACATTTGGAGACTTTTTTTAATGAAATATCTTGTTAGTTTGTTATTCTTATTATTAGCCATTCAGGTACACAGTGCGCCTATCGTCAACATGCAAACCAATCTCGGTACTATCGTCATTGAACTGAATGCCGAAAAAGCACCCAAAACCGTTGACAATTTTTTGCGTTACGTCAATGAGGGCTTTTTTGATGGCACCATTTTCCACCGCGTCATTAAGAATTTTATGATTCAAGGCGGTGGCTTTACCAAAGATTACAAACGGAAACCCACCCATAAGCCGGTTGAAAACGAAGCCAATAACGGGCTGTCAAATGTCCGAGGGACGATTGCCATGGCACGTACAGGTGATCCGCATTCTGCCACCGCGCAATTTTTTATCAACGTTCAGAATAATACTTTCCTCAATTATAGAGACTCCACAACGAGAGAGTGGGGTTATGCCGTTTTTGGTCAGGTGATTGATGGCATGGATGTTGTAGATAAAATTAGAGAAACCAAGACTGGACGCGGTGGCCCCTTTTGGAAGGATGTACCACAAATGCCTGTTATTATTGAGAAAGTGTCTGTCGTGACATCTGACAAAAAGACTGATGAGTGATAAGTACCTAGTGTAGGAGGGCGGAAATATCCAGACCACTTCCAAACAGGGCAACCACAAGGGATTGCCCCTACAAGAACAAACGATATTGTAGGGGCAATCCTTTATGGTTGCCCCTTATGGCCTCGATACTTCGTTACGTGTTTATCAAATTTCCGCCCTCCTGTACTAGATGCTTTGCATCATTAAGACCGCATAATTAGCAAGCGTGCAAGGTACGCCTTGCACTCCTCTCGAAAATTATAACTAAAAAATACTATGAGCCGATTAGATAATATAAGTCCTTTCTTAGTCATGGATGTCCTCCGCAAGGCACGCTCCATGCATGATGTCATTCATTTTGAAGTGGGTGAACCAGATATTCCACCCTCACCCAAAGTCATAGAAGCGATGGTTAAAGCCAGTATTGAACGAAAAATTCACTACACTGAAAGTTTAGGCTTATTCGCTCTGCGGGAAAAAATCGCTGCCTTTTATCAAAAGCGATATCAGGTTGACATATCACCGGCTCAAATCGTTTTAACCGTTGGTACATCAGGCGCGTTTTTAATTACTTACGCGATTTTATTAAACGCGGGTGAAAAATTACTTTTGACTGATCCCGCTTATCCCTGTTATAAGAACTTTTCTTATATTTTAGATTTACAACCCGTTTTTGTGCCCATTGATAAATCAACTGATTATCAATTAACAGTTGAACAATTAAAAGCATACCAGAATATCAAAGCCGTTCAAATATCCTCTCCCTCCAATCCTATCGGTAATGTTTATTCTAAAGCCGCTTTAAAAGCCTTAATTGAATATTGTGAAAATCAGGGCATTTATTTTATCTCTGATGAAATTTATCATGGGCTTGTTTATGAAACAACAGCGCAGACTGCCTTAGCATTTTCTAATAACGCTATTGTTATCAATGGGTTTTCAAAATATTTTGGTTTACCAGGCTTAAGACTCGGTTGGGTTATTTTACCACCCCAATTAGTACGAACTGCGGAAATTGTCATGCAAAATTTGTATATTTCCGCGCCCACCCTCAGCCAGTATGCCGCTTTAGAGGCGTTTGATGATGAACAACATTTAAATGAGATAGTTCACACTTACCAAAACCGAAGAAATTATTTATATAAAGAATTATCTCAACTGTTTACAATTGACGCGAAACCAGAAGGCGGGTTTTATATTTGGACAGATATTTCTCGGTATTCGACGAATAGTCTCAAATTTTCTGAACTCTTATTAGAGAAAATTCATATAGCGACAACTTCTGGCGTTGATTTTGGCAAAAATCAGACGAATAAGTATATTCGATTTGCTTATACAAGAGATATTGAGCATTTAAAAGAAGGGGTGGAGAGATTAAAAGGATTTTTGAATTGAAAAAATGCTAAAATAATTATGGGAACCATAAAACATCTATTATTCATTTATTTCCTATATAATAGAGTTGTTGCAAATTAAGCCATGAAATAAATTTCATGGCTAAAAGCTCAAGTACCCTAAAGGGCACTCAAACCTAAAAAAAAATAAATTTTTTTAAACTAGTACCAATTTTGAGTTGAAATCCATTTAATGGATTGCCGTAAATAAATTTCATGGCTAAAAGCGACAAGAGGCTAAAGCCTTTAAAAGAAAAATGTCCTTGAGTTGATTAAAATATACTAAATGATTTATTTAAAATAAATTTTTTTGAGTACCCTTTAGGGTAGTTGAGCTTTTAGCCATGAAATTTATTTCATGGCTTAATTTGCAACAACTCTAATATAATTACTTATGCAAGCATACCTAGAAGACATAGAACGCCAACCCCTACACCAATTCACCGAAAAAGCCTATCTTGACTACGCTATGTACGTCATATTAGATCGTGCCTTACCCCACATCGGCGATGGTCTAAAACCCGTACAACGGCGCATTATTTACTCCATGTCAGACTTAGGACTTAAAGCCGGCAGCAAATATAAAAAATCGGCTCGCACGGCGACATGGCGTGCTATGAAGCAATGGTATTGATGGCACAACCCTTTAGCTATCGCTATCCACTGGTAGATGGTCAAGGAAACTGGGGATCGATTGACGATCCAAAATCCTTTGCCGCCATGCGTTATACCGAGGCGCGTCTCGCCAGTTTTACTGATTTACTCTTGAGTGAATTGGGACAAGGTACGGTGGATTGGCAGCCTAATTTTGATGGCACCTTGGAAGAGCCAACTTTATTCCCCGCCC
>LUTY01000216.1 GCA_001640045.1 Candidatus Thiomargarita nelsonii
TCAACGTGTCCCTTTTGAACTCTTGCCAATTTTACTGGATAAAGCTAAACAAGAAAAAAATTTATGGCCTTATTTAAAACACACTATGGGACAACGGGGACATTGGCTCATTCAATTCAATCCAGATTGGCAAGTTTTTTGGGACACTACGACAGACGTTCAGGAAGAAAGATGGGATACCGGCAGCCATGTTGCCCGATTGAGCTATTTACAACAAGTTCGTGCCATTGAGCCTAGCAAAGCACGGGCATTATTAGCAGCGACTTGGCAACAAGAAACGGCGCAAGCACGGCAAGCATTTTTAGCCACCTTTTGGACTCAATTGAGTTTAGAAGATGAAGCCTTCTTAGAAAATTGTCTCAAAGATCGCAGCCAAATTGTGCGACAACTTGCCACGCAAATGTTGGGCTCTTTAGAATCTCGTTTTCTAAAACAATTACTTGAACGCTTATCTACTTATATCAGTGTTAAAAAGATTCGCCTTAAAACGACTTTGGAAATTAAGCTGCCCATCAAGTACGAATGGGCACAAGAAGGCATTAAAGAAAAGCCCCCATCGTCTTCAAAAATGGGCGAAAAAGCGTGGTGGTTATATCAAATGTTATTATTAGTCCGCCCCTCTTTTTTATTAGCGTATTTTGAGTTGTCAGCAGAAAGCTATTTGAAAATTTTGCGGCGGACGGATTTTGCTGATATGCTCTCTAACGCGCTGACAGTGGCGACTCAAATCCATAAAGATCACTCAGTCGCTACCGTGCTGGTGCGTCAGAGCAAAAAGGTTCTCCAAACTTTGACTGATTTGGCAGCCGTATTTTCTGAAAAGGAGCGGGATACCCTTTTACAAGAGTATCTAAAAACGTCAAAAGCTTTTAGCACCAGGCCTCAAATTAAGCAACTGGTTGATTTATTTCCTAACGGCATGTCGGTAAACTTATCACAGGCATTACTCACTACCAGTCTGCCTCACTTGTTGAAACAGAAAAATAATTATGGCTATGCAGAACTTATGTCTCTGGCAACAGTATTAGCACCGTCATGGGATATATCAAAGCTGTCAGAGAATACGCACCCTGCAACCGAAGAATTTCTGAAAATATACCATTTTCGCGCTCAAATGACTAAGGAGTTGATTTAATGATTTTACGGGAACACGCCGAACAACAATTCGCCGAAGAATTGGAGGCGCTGAAACAAGTGGATGATCGCCCATGTCCAGCCAATTGGATTTTATCCCCTTGGGCGGTTGCCACCTATTTATTGGGGGGCAAATTGGAAAATGGCTTTGTTGTCAGCCCCAAATACATCGGTAATCGGCGCCTCATTGAAATTGCCGTTGCTACTCTCACCACCGATAGAGCTTTATTGCTTTATGGGGTACCCGGCACCGCTAAATCTTGGGTATCAGAACATTTAGCCGCCGCTGTTTGCGGTAATTCAACTTTACTCATTCAAGGCACCGCCGGCACTAGCGAAGAGGCGATTCGTTATGGTTGGAACTATGCACAACTCTTATCAAAAGGTCCCTCAATTGATGCCGTTGTCCCTAGTCCACTGATGCGCGGCATGGAAAGAGGCAAAATTGTGCGGGTGGAAGAATTAACCCGAATTCCCGCAGAAGTGCAAGATACTTTAATCACAGTGCTATCCGAAAAATTGCTACCCATTCCAGAATTAAATGAGGAAATTCAAGCCCAAGGCGGTTTTAATCTGATTGCCACCGCCAATAATCGGGACAAAGGCGTTAATGAATTATCCAGTGCCTTAAAACGCCGCTTTAATACAGTCATACTGCCACTGCCAGCAAAATTAGATGAAGAAGTCGAAATTGTTGATAAGCGCGTCAAAGAATTAGGACGCGCCTTAGAATTACCAGCAGAACCCGCCTTGGCTGAAATTCGCCGCGTTGTCACCATTTTCAGGGAATTACGCAACGGCGTGACCGAAAATGGCAAAACAAAAGTCAAATCACCCACTGGGACATTGAGCACTGCTGAGGCGATTTCAGTTGTCAACAATGGCTTAAGTTTAGCGGCTCATTTTGGGGATGGTGTTTTAAAAGCCCCTGATTTAGCTTCAAGTTTAATTGGGGCAGTGGTAAAGGATCCGGTACAAGATAGTTTGGTTTGGCGAGAATATTTGGAAACGGTGGTGAAAGAGCGCAGTGGTTGGAAGGATTTATATCGATCTTGTCGGGAATTGAGTTAGTCAGTAGTTCAAACTTGCAAATGTTTAAACAATGTATATACTATGAGAAAGTTCAAACAATGGTTAAACCTTAAGAGGTGTAAACAATGCGCTTTGCTAAACAGGAGATGACCATACAAAAGTGGGGGAATGGTTTGGGTTTACGGATTACCAAGCCCATGAGTCAATTAGCCCATTTTGAGCCGGGTACAGTAGTATCGGTGGAAGTGACAAAAGAAGGGATGATAATCAAGCGGCTAAATGACTTTAAGAAAAAATTCAAAAATCCATTTTCGGAAATTGACTTGGTTAGTGAACTCTCACCTTACACAGCTCATGTGGATGAACTGGTGACACCACTCGCCTCAGAAATGGGGGATGAGGTATGAGCAAAATCTACGTTCCAAGTCGAAACGATATTTGCTGGCTGGATTACGAACCGACTAAGGGTAAAGAAATTGGTAAATACCGACCAACCTTGGTGCTTTCTAGTCATCAGTACAATAAAAAAACCGGTTTGCTAATTGGCTGCCCAATCAGTACGAGTATCCGTGGTGGGGCAACCGAAGTACCTGTCAATCATCTGGATGGTCCAAGTGTTATTGTGAGCCATTTAATTCATACTTTGGATTGGAAACAGCGCCAAGCCAAATTCATTCGTCAAGCTGAACAGAGTGTGGTGGAGGAGGTGTTATTACGCCTAATCTCGTTGATTGGGGCAGATGATGTGATTGAAAAAGTGCTGAATGAATAATAACTGATATGACTCACAACGACAAAATTCATTTTCTAGGCATCCGTCATCACGGTCCCGGTTCTTCCAGCAGCTTATTGAACGCATTAGATAAAATTAGACTCGATGCCATTTTAGTTGAAGGCCCCACTGAGGCAGAAGCCTTGCTCCCTCTCGCCACCCATAAAGAAATGCGTCCACCCGTCGCTCTGCTCATAATTGATGATCTGTCGCAGACAGTATTTTATTCCTTTGCTGAATTTTCCCCTGAATGGCAAAGTATCCATTACGCACATAAAAAAAATATTCACTTGCGTTTCATGGATTTACCGCAAACCCATCAAATGGCCTTGCGACAAACCCTTCTTCTCAAGTTTGAACTGTGATTTTTGTGATTTTTATGATAAGCTTTTTAACAGTTCATCATATTAATCAATGGCATTTACGCTCGCTTGGGAACACTCAACTCAAATTTTTTTGCCAAGCTCAAAGTCAGCAAAGGGGATATATTTAAGTGGCTAAAAATATCATATTTTCAAGACATGCTAAACAGCAAATGCAGTTGCGTGGCGCACAAGAAGATGAGGTGATTTGGGCAATTCGCACAAGCGTCTGGAATTTTGCCAAGCGTGGTAAATTAACTGGCAAAATGCGTTTTGATTTTGCAGACTATTCACCTATTAATCAACAGTTTTATCAATACAAAACGGTCGAAGTTGTGTTTGTTGATGAGACTGATGAAATCATCGTCATCACTGTTAAAGTGTATTATCACAACAGCTAAAGGAGAACTAATTGTGAAAATTTACTATGATCCACAAGTCGATGCCTTGTATCTTGAACTTCGTACTTTATCAGCAGGTACAGCGATAGCGCGTGATTTAGCTGAAAATGTGACGGCAAATTATACCTCTGATGGACAGCTAGCTGGTTTGGAAATTCTGGATGTATCGACAATCGCGGCGGAAGAAGAGCTACATAAAATGGTTCTAGAAGTTTCGCCTATTGTCCAACATGTTGATAAAGTTGCAGTGTCGGCTGTTGTTGCTTGAAAAATATTAATAACTAATATGACTCACAACAACAAAATTCATTTTCTAGGCATCCGTCATCACGG
>LUTY01000208.1 GCA_001640045.1 Candidatus Thiomargarita nelsonii
ACTACTATGGTGGATTGGCAAACCATTATCCCCATAAGATTCATAAAATATTTAAGCAATTGCTAAATGCAAGCCAGCTTAATATTTCGCCTAAACTGAAGATAGTCAATGGACGACCTAATGATCCTTTTGCGGTTGTTGCTTTGCCAGATGGCACTATACTGTTATCAAAACTAGCCATTAACTTAAGTTATAAGGACGTTTCTGAAACACATGGCGAAATTCGTCTCGCTTTCATATTGGGGCATGAAATCGCGCACATTGTTAATGGCGATTTCTTACCCAAAGCATTTATTGGCACCTCAAAGTATCTTAAAATACTACAAAAAAATCGTGGTAAGATAGGTCGTCAAAAAGAAATTGAAGCTGATAAGCAAGGTTTTTTGTATAGCGCGATGGCAGGTTATGCTGTGGATTAAAAGGAGTTCTTATAATGATTGATAAAACTGAGCAAGATTGGAACGATTTGCTCGATGGCAAATCCGTGCCTGATGCGGATCCCAAAACCATACGCGAAGCACGCAGTTTTAGAAACGCATTGCTTTCGCAAGTCGATGATGAAGATTTACCCTATCCTCATATATTGGAAAAGGCATTATTACGGTTAAAAGATGATCCTGAATTTCCGCATCGTGGTGCTGTAAAAAAAGTGTTATTTGGGTTAAGACTGAAAATATGGTTTTCAAACTTGAAACAATCAGCTCATTATATACTATCAACAACACAACAATGGGTAATCGAACACCCATTGGTGTTACCAACTTTTGCTACTGTTTTAGTGTTGGCAATAGTCATAAAACTACTTTGTCCTATTATTTGTGATTTTCCTCCAGCCGAGAAGGCAATTGGAATTAGTGACTTAATTAACATCAGTTACAATGAAGTCGACGTTCAATATTGGGAAAACCGAAGTTCCGACAAATTTGTACTTCGATTTTCAGAATCGGCGCGTCCTTCTTTAGCACTACAAGCCTTTAATGCGGGGCTATGGAAAGGCAGAGAATCTTTACTTTCTTCGTCTTCAAAAGTGATGGAGAAAAATTGGACAGAAACAGAATGGGTTAGTTATTACGAACTCGGACGCTGGACTTTGTTATTGGAAAGTGTTTGTCGCTCTCTCCCGCAATATCAAGTGCCTAACGATTTTTGGGACAGACAAAAAAACATTTTCAATAAACTGAATCAGGATATTTTAGCTCGAAAAGAGAAAAGTGATGATTTAGAAGGCGTTACCATCAACTGGGTTTCATCACAATTTGCGAGTATTGGACCATTATTAGAGCAATTGCCCAATGAATTGCCGCTTTCTACTCAATTAGCCGCCAAGTTAAAATTTATGAGGGATGGCTTAATTATAGATTAATAGGTAATATTATGAATATCTTCAAAAAAGGAATGCTATCTATTTTGCTGACTTTAGTTTTTGCTGTCACCGCGCAGAGTGACATGATTGACTACTATGGTGGATTGGCAAACCATTATCCCCATAAGATTCATAAAATATTTAAG
>LUTY01000209.1 GCA_001640045.1 Candidatus Thiomargarita nelsonii
ACGCGGCTTATAACAAGCAAAAAAGACCAGCCCTACTCCGTGCCAGTCGGCAACTAGAAATCACACGTCATTTATGGCGCATAACTTTTGAACTCCATTGGCGATTAAGTGGAGTGGCGAAACAGGATTTTTATTTGGTGTCAGCGGACGTATGGTCTTGGGTGCATTATTGTGCGTGCTGATTATCACCTTACTGCGCGTTGAATTTCCTTGGCATCGTGCCGCCCGCCGTAGTTATTGGGCTGCCAGTATATCCATTTATGGGGCCATGATGGCAACTTATTGGGGCGCACAATTTATTCCCTCAGCTTTGATTTCGGTACTTTTTGGCATTTCACCGATTGTTACCAGTGTGCGCTGTTTTATTAGCACAATCTTTTATTAATGATAATATTATTCAAAAATTAGATAACAACTATAAAAACCCCATAATTTTGCCAATTATGGCTGAAGAAAAACAGGGTAAAAATGCTATTCCAATGGGAATGGCTGATGTTATAAATAGATATACCGGTTGGAAAGTTTCTGAAAATATATATCAAACAAATAAAGCGGGACATACTGGAGCAAATGGTTGGCACCGGATAACCACGCCAGCCCTATTTATGGGGGATGTTGTTATAGGTGCTGAGTATCTAATATTAGATGATTTTATTGGAATGGGTAGCACTCTTGCCAATGTCAAGAGCTTTATTGAAAACGCTGGCGCAAAGATTGCTGGTTTTGAGGTATTGACCGGCAAACCGGAATCATCTTCTCTCTATCTGAGAAGTCAAACACTTGATAACTTAAGAGAAAAACATGGACAATTTGAAAAATAATTTAAAGAATTCGTTAAATTCGACTATTCAGGTCTCACAGAATCAGAAGCTCGATATTTACTCAGGGCTAAAACGGTTGAACGAATCAGAAATCAACTCACTCGCTCAATTCGTGAAAACCACAGCAGAAAGGATTAACAAAAGGTAAATGGGTACCGGCTACTTTTACTCGTTCCCACGCTCTGCGTGGGAATGCCTGCCAGGACGCTCCGCGTCCTGCAACAAAAAAAATCCAGTCAAATTCATCAATAACTGAAATAATGAAAATAGAACAGCTTGAAGTCAAAAACTTTAAAGGCTTTGGCCATAAAAATCATTGACTTTTCTCCACAGTTTAATGTCTTGATTGGTGATAATGGCACAGGCAAAACAGCCGTTTTGGATGCCTTGGCGGTGGGCATCGGTACATTATTGCTTGGCTTTGATGACATTGTTTCTCGTACTATAAAAAATCACGAAACGCAGTAACGAGCGAAGCGAGATCAATACGTCATATAGAGCGTGAATTAGGACAAATCACCACCTTTGAACCACAATATCCCGTTATCGTTCAGAGGAAAATGTTTTTTGCGAATAAGTACCCGCAAAAAACTCGTGACGGATTGTGCCGCTCAAACCGTTTTCGCTCCGACTATTCCACTGTCAGTAATTGGATCAAAGTGGGGATGACAAGGATAGAGACAGGA
>LUTY01000210.1 GCA_001640045.1 Candidatus Thiomargarita nelsonii
CCATTGATGCCCATAAAATATTACAAACAATGGAAAAAGGCAGAAGTAATAGCATCAACATAATGATTTTAGATGCCTGTCGTGATGATCCATTTCCTAATATAAATAAAAGCCTCAATCGAGGTTTAAGTAGAATAAATACAACGGGATCAATTATAGCCTTTGCAACTGCGATTGGTGATACCACTCCAGACAATAGCCCTAATGGTCGCAATGGATTATTTACCTACCATCTCATATCAGGCTTAAACAAAGCCTATAAAACCAAGCAACGTATAGTTGACATGTTTATAGACATAATGAATGGAGTCAAAAAAGACACTAATGGGCAACAACAACCTTGGTATAATTCATCTTTACAAGGAAAATATTGCATAGGAGGATGTAAAGAAACTATACTAGTCACAAAACCTAAAGACTATTTTCAAGACCATTTAAAAAATGGAGATTTAGGCCCAAAAATGACATGGATTCCCGCCGGTTCAGTTGTTATGGCTAAAAAAACAATAGATATTGGACGTTTTGCGATGGGAATTTACGAAGTGACAGTCGCTGAATACTTAAACTTTGTCAAATCAACCAACTCTAACCTACCAGAATGGCAAAAAGATGCTAATATTAGTAGAATAAAACGTTATTACTCAAAACTAGGCGCAGCATTAAAAGGGGACAACTACCCAATAGTAGGAATATCATGGCATAACGCGATGGCATACACAAAATGGTTAAGCCAACAAACCGGAGAAACTTACACCTTACCAACAGAAGCTCAATGGCAATATGCAGCTGGAACCAACATAAAATATTGGATAGGGCAAGCCAACTGCTTAAATTGTGGAGATCAATTTGAATATACAGCCCCAGTAGGAAGTTTTACTAAAAATCCATTTGGACTATATGATATGCTAGGCAATGTGCAAGAATGGACATGCTCAGAATACCAATACAAATATAGAGGAGAAGAACAAAAATGCGTAGATAAAAATCGCATAGACAGCACCCGCCTAAGCCTAGTAGGAGGCGGATGGAATACAGACAAATTACAACTAACATACCGAAGCAAATGGTCAGCAAGCACTCGATATGCAACAGTTGTCCATTCATATAATCAGCAAAACTGGCGGCTTGCTCAAACGGATCGGGGATAGAAGATAAAGGCATCCCCAAAAACGGGCGCAACTTATCATGGTTAGGCACATTTTCGGGCAGACTTCTTAAGCCATCCATATCATCAGAAAAAGCGATCAAACGCACTTTGGCATCCGGGAATGCGTGTTGCAAGGCTTGAATAACAAAAGTTGTCCGAGCTACCTCAGCAAATGTACCAATATGTGGCAAGCCTGAAGGACCATAACCGGTTTCAAAAATAATGGGTTTATCTGAATTTGACGCGACAGCGCGTAAACGTTTTGCCTCTTGATGAGGCCATGTCACTTTTGGCATTGATTTTTATAACCTTATAAAGCTTATTAAAAAAATTAATAGTCTTTCACTTTGTGTGTGAGT
>LUTY01000211.1 GCA_001640045.1 Candidatus Thiomargarita nelsonii
CTTCTTTAATTCCTTGACCCGCGACAAATGGGTCAATGGTCCCCCTGCCGAGGATGCACACTATCTCATCGATTGGGTCAAGTTTTTCCCGCTGCGTAAAGCTTTACCTAAGTCTAGTGGCACTTCCCGATCTGGCCGCAGCAAGGGTACCGGCAACACCGGCAATGGCTCACGCAATCCGATGGTCCAAACCTCGCAATTCGGTCGTTTATAACTTCGGCTCACCATAGCCAAGTAATCCGTCTTTGGTAAACCCACTAAAGGCACCCTAGCACCCTGGCGTAGCAAGTCAATTTCCACTAAATGCACTCCCGATTCATAGAAATGAAACAATTTTTGTACATATTTTTGCC
This sequence comes from Candidatus Thiomargarita nelsonii, assembly GCA_001640045.1. Classification (GTDB taxonomy): domain Bacteria; phylum Pseudomonadota; class Gammaproteobacteria; order Beggiatoales; family Beggiatoaceae; genus Thiomargarita; species Thiomargarita nelsonii_A. The sequence goes on from LUTY01000211.1 coordinate 354, forward strand.
GATCTTTGCCATGTCGCTTGTTGCTAGGCGATAGCAATTCTATGATTGTTACCAATTCGTTTGAGGTAAATACTGGTGATGCGGGTTGGAGCCGGTTTGGGGATCGTCACATCAGGCACTGCGCTGATTGGATCATTTTTGCGATCATCAATGATAAGTTGAGTTTCCAATTCCGCGACATATCTCGGTGGCAGTAATGGCGAAATTTGTTCACGAAATATATTTATCAAACTGTTATGAACATCAGGCCACAAACTGGGCGATTCAAGATAGGGATCCATACCAGGAAAAGGTGATTGGGCCATTGTATTTTTCTCCTATTATCAAGTATTCACAAAAGACGATCATCGTCAAGGCTCGGATAATCAAACAGACACATCATAATATTTTTAAACTTTTGTATTTTATAAAAACGACAGCCAATAAGCAGGCGGTGTATAGGGAGTGAGCATGGCGCGTAAGGCTGACGAAAATTTGAGTGATTTAGGGGATTGTATTTGTTTTCATTTTATGAGTATAATGATGCCTACCCTCTGGGAAAATATTTTATTCATCACTATAATGCGAGTTTAACCTAACAAAAATTTTTTTTATACTTATTGAGGACTACCAACCTATGATGTGTTTTCCAAAACGCTTTATTTTCTTTCTTCTTTTAATCCTTCCAGCCTTGATCCAGGCCAAACTACTGGAATTCCCCTACCCCAATCCTCCCGATGGCTATGTTTTTATTCCCGTGGGTTCCTTCATGATGGGGAGCCCTGGAGAAGAGATGGCAAGACGATCCGATGAAACCCTGCACGGGGTAAAGCTCACACACGCCTTCTTCCTACAAAGCACCGAGGTCACTCGGCAACAATGGGAAGATGTCCGGACCTGGGCAAAAGATCACGGCTATGAGGATATCCCTGCAGCCAACACCGGGAAGGATAACGGCTTATCTAAAAATCATCCGATCACCGGCATCTCTTGGGTTGATGCCGTCAAATGGCTAAATGCGCTCAGCGAAAAGGAAGGCTTCGACCCGGTATATTTCGTCGGCAACAGGGTTTTCCGCAATGGACTGTCTATGAATGTGGAGGCGGACTGGGGCGCAGATGGCTATCGCTTACCAACTGAGGCGGAGTGGGAATATGCCTGCCGAGCGGGCAC
>LUTY01000212.1 GCA_001640045.1 Candidatus Thiomargarita nelsonii
TAAGCGTCTCCATGAGCTGCTGACGTATCTCATAACCCGCACCCTCCAATTGCTCTTTATATCCCAGTTCTAACCATTCGCCCGGTACATCATAAGTTTCTACGCGCATCGGTTTCATGCCGCCACTTTGTAAAGAGAGTTTAAGCGGCATTGATTTTTCCGTCGGTGGTGTCGTGCCTTGCGCTACAAACGACGCAAGTTTATCAAGGTAGTCTTTGGTTTCTTTTGAATCGGCAGTGATACGCAATGTTTGGTTTGATTGCTCTGGACCGAATTTACGCCATAGACTGCCTAAGTGTGTCGATTTTCCGACAGCGCGTGAGCCAAAAACGCTAATGGATATACGAGCACGGTCACTCATTGCGTTTTTCCGCCTCCTCGTTTGTCACTGGCTCTTCCCATAGGCTTCGATGATAGGTAATATCATTAGCCAGCTTTAAGAAATCTTCTTCTTTTGAAGCCCAAGGACTGGTTAGAGGTAACATGCTGTTACGAACATCCAACAGTATCCATTTTTTCCGAACAATCCAAGCTAAAAGCACCAGTAATCCGCCGACAACTTCAAGTAAAATAACCCCGATAGTGGTGACTGGTAAACCAAACTGGCCAATATTTTGAGTTTCAAAGTTTAACGGCGGAGTCAGATAGCCCAATTGAAGTAAGCCACCCATGCTCATCAAAAACAATCCGAGCAGGAGTAGACCGATTCTGACACGGCTTTTTAAACGTAAACCTTGCAATTCACTGATAAAAGTGGCCGTTATCTGGGTGGAAAATAGGCCATTCTCCACAAAAAGAAGACGGCGATTGCTCAAAAACACCATGTGAGTTTTAGTGCTAAAAGGGCCGCTGTGCCCCATGACTTCAGAAAAGTAGATGCTTTCTCGATCAGCCCTCAGCCGTTCTTGCCATTTTTGCAATATCCCATTCATTATTGGTAATAATCTCCTTTTGCCCAAGATAAATCTTGGACTCCAAAATACCACGATAGTACTTATTGCACTCGACAGGATGATGGCGGAACTTTGTTGTCTGCCACAATATGCCTTGCCTTGATTTTATTTTTGTCACCATGTAATGGCATAGTTTTGGCATTTTTCCAGTTGAGCGCGTTTGCCAATTCACTCTGACAATGCTTTAGTTGCTCATCAAAACGCTTAATGGTATCATCAAGCTCCCCCACAATCTGGTTATCCATTCTCATCCTGATAAAATCATTTCGTACATCGTTCAAACGCTTACGTTCAGCATCAGAGATATTTAAACCGGCTATCAGCGCACGAAAAACGGTATCACTGTTAGGGCCAGCGTGGATATCGGGTTTAAAAAAATGATAGGGTCTTTTGAAATTGCGATCAAACCAAACCTTGACCCATGGATATTTGTTGGCCAATGTTCGCAGTAACTCGTTTTTTCTGGTTTTGGTTTTTTCCAAATTGTCGTTTAAGGTTTTAATTTCTCCATTGAGTGCATTTCGCTGTTTTTCGAGGTGCGCGAGACTGACC
>LUTY01000213.1 GCA_001640045.1 Candidatus Thiomargarita nelsonii
ACTAAACTCATTGAATTAGGGCTCACATTTCATTATAAAACATACTCTTTAAAAAAAGTGACACAAATATGTCATTAAAGCGTCATATTTATTGCTTAGCCTTATAAAAATTCAGTTAAAGCTAAAAGGAAAAATATTCGTAATGAGCACCGCATCTTCCCAACTCCTGAAAACAGCAGTGTATCAAGATCGCTTGATGAGCCGAGAAGGACTGCTACAACGTCTATTCAGCCGGTGGTTCAATGGCTTTGTGTATAACCAGATTTGGGAAGATCCCAAGGTTGATTTGCAAGCCTTAGACTTAAAAGACGATAGTCAGATCTTAACCATTGCATCTGGTGGCTGTAACATACTTAATTATTTGATTGAAAAGCCCAAAAGGCTGGTGGCGGTCGATCTAAACCGTTTATGGCAGGCGATTGCGCGTGTCGGTCGCCCTGGCAGCCGTATTATTTTCCGCACCGCATCTAGCCAATCTCCAATCGAAACGGCATTACCGACAGAGCTGCGTACACGTTTTGTGTATGAAAAAGAGCTCAAGCTTTGTATCAGCAAGATCGTTCAGCGATCTATGGTGGTTTCCATATTTACCATATACCAGAGGCATAAATGAACACAGCACAAGCGATGGATCGCATGTATCGCTATCAGCGTTACATCTATGATTTTACTCGCAAATATTATTTATTTGGGCGCGACACCCTGATCCAACGCATGGATTTGCAGCCAGGACAGCAGGTATTAGAAGTCGGCTGTGGCACCGGACGTAATCTGTATTTGTTGGCAAAGCGCCATCCGCAAGTGCAATTTTTTTGTCTGGATGCTTCACAAGCGATGCTAGAGACGGCTGCTAATAAGCTGAAACATAAAACCAATGTGCGTTTACAGCAGGGTTTGGCGCAGGAAGTGTACTATCGCGACCATTTCCAACTACAGCAAGCATTTGATGTGGTGTTTTTTTCCTACGCCTTATCCATGATTCCATCGTTCCGGGATGCCTTGCATCGTGCCTTAGACAATCTGAAGCCGCAGGGTCATTTATATATTGTTGATTTTTATGATCAAGGCGGCTGGCCTACCTGGTTTCGCAAGCTATTACAAAGCTGGTTAGCACGCTTTGGCGTACAGCATGATCCAGCCTTGCCCGCCTATTTACAGGCGCTGCACGAGCAAGGTCATGGACAGCTACAAATAGACAGTTTAGGCGGACGTTACGCATTTATTGCCCATTTTCGCAAAAGCGGAGAAGCCTGATGAGGGGCATGAGCATACCGCACTATCTGATGGCGAAGTTGAAGGTGCGTGGGACGCACCCTACGCTTGCTAAGTAAAAATGTCGGACACTTTAATCGACACCTCTGGCAACAATGTCGGTGAAATACTTTCCTTGTTTTCGGGGAACAGAATTTGCCGATAGCCTTTGGGACTAGGGTTTCGATAAATTTCCACCTGCTTGTTTGGCACGTTGATGAGCCACACTTCCGGGATGCCTTGACGTGCA
>LUTY01000214.1 GCA_001640045.1 Candidatus Thiomargarita nelsonii
TAATTAATAGATTTCTCCTAAAGTCGAAATGACAGTCTAATTAATAGATTTCTCCTGCTGGTCGAAATGACAGTCTAATTAATAGATTTCTCCTGCTGGTCGAAATGACAGGCAATCAATGACTTAAATAAATTGTCCGGTACTGAGGCGCGGCTGTTACTGAAACGAAGTAACGGAACGTTCAATACCTTCTACTGAGTGTGAGGCAAATTCAGATTTATTCTTTTGTGATTATCCTAATTTTGTCGTATCCTGGTTCAAAATTTGATTGTGTTTCGTATTTGTCACAAGTTCCCCATTGATTTAAATAACGCTTTTTAAGGTGGCAATAAGTTTTTGGTTTCTTAAAAGGATTGGTAGAGAATGTGTAGGAGAGGTTGTCAGCATTTTTACAATGTAGACAATATTTAGTTTGATTATATATCTGTTGGAATTGAAGGGAGTCCCATTTCCATTCATCTCTTCGTATTCATCGCCTTATTTGTTCCTTTCTAGTGATGATGAGTTGAGAATTTTTGATCCAACTTTCTTTTCTTCGTCCTTCTATTCGAGTCGCGATTGGTGTGACGGTTACTATTTGGTTTTTTTCTCTTCTCTTTCTTTTCTCTTATTGGCAGTTATTGAGGTGATTTTTATTATTTTTTTTCCTATTCTGAGGAATTTGCCGGTTGAATATTCCTTTCTTTTGATTTTTCCTTTGGGATAAAAGAGGAGATATGTCATGGGGTAAAGATGGGTTACCCAGCTTATTCTGTAATACAGAAGTACTTTACGTTTTGAAGTGTCTGGTTGATAGCATCGACAGGTTAGCTTGATTCCGATATAGATATCCTGAATTGAGCAATAGATTAATGTTTTGTTGTTGTAGGATAGGAATAGTTTTCTTGGCTTGCGTTGGTGCAAGTGATACAGGCTTCGAGTGGTTCTCGGTAGTTATTCATAGCTAAATCTGGTCAATTAATCAGCATTTGGTGAAGGTAAAAAAATGAAAATGGAACTAAAAAAAAATCAAAGAAGAACTGGATTCATTGTTAACTCTGAAATTCCAGCAAGCATAGGGTGCGTCCTACGCACCATCCTAAAACCTAAACATCCTAAAATGTGCGTGGGACGCACTCTACGCTTGCTAAACATAATGCTTACGCTCTTTCCGACGAGTACCCGCCCGTTGAGTAATCACTCCTTTAACTGCGTCTAAGTTTGAAAGCGTCAAGCTTGGATATTTATCATTTAATGGCTTGAGAAAATATTGCCCATTCTCAATGTGTAACTGCCTAAAAATATACTCATCTTCATGCTGGGCAAAAACATAAGAGCCATTTTGAACCACTCCGTCAGGCTCAATAATAATAATGTGTCCTTCGACAAATTCTGGTGCCATACTGTCCCCTAACACTCTTAGGGCAAATGGCTCTCCTCCACAGTCACTCATAATTAAAACCTCTTGGACGTTTTTGTCATTTCGAGTGGAACTCGAAATCTTGAGTCATTTAAACAAGA
>LUTY01000215.1 GCA_001640045.1 Candidatus Thiomargarita nelsonii
ATCTCAGAGCCAAAAATAAAATGTTCATTATCTTGATAATAATAAAGCGGCTTGATACCAAAGCGATCACGAGAAATAAACAGCTTTTGTTCTTGGCCAAACAGCAATATTCAATAATCTAATTAAGTCGTTAATTGATTCACCTGAATTTATCCTTTTGCGAATATCTTGCCCTACGCCCAGTTTTTCCTTTAAGAATGCGGATTCCTCAATCGTTTTACAAAACCATTCTTTGTGAACGCCACGAAACCAATAATCTTCAGGAATGGGCCAGCCCATTTTATCCTTGCGCCAAGTAATCTTATTGAGTAACTTGTTATCAAAGGCTTTTCGGGCAATATATTTGGTCCAACCGTTATGTAGTTTCAGATTCGCAGGCATACTGGCGAATAGTTCAACAAGCCGATAATCCATAAAAGGCATACGTGATTCTATGGAATGCGCCATAGAAATCTTATCCGAAACCTGAATGAGATCAATCAGATCCGTTAACACATCGTCAGATAGTTTTTGATTAAGCGGCACGAAAGGATTAACTTGTTTATTCAGCTTTTGTAAAATATGCAACATCCCTTTTTTTGTGATAAAAATACTGGCCAGTTTAACGAAGATCGCTTGTATGATGGGCTTTTTTGCGGTTGGAATAGCAGAAAAGCGTTTATATTCTCTGAATAAAGAAGTTAATGGTAAATGACCAAAGTAATAAATAAGGTATTTTAAATAGCCCGCTTGCTGTTCATCAGCCCCTTGCCCATCCAAAGTCACTGTGATATCAGTACCGCTAACACATTTAAAAGTATGCCAACCTGACATACAAGTACTATCAGTCAGTGTATCCATTGCCCATATCATTTTTTGATGTTCAATCGGAATATCTTCTGTTTTGGGTTCAATTTGATTAGATTTAACTTGCAAATTCTCAGCGAGTTCATTAATAAAAACACTTTCGTCACAATCTTGGGTAGCCTCAGACTTGTAAACACTGGAAAAAGTTTCTTGTCGTTCGGTTTTTCCTTTTAATTGTTGGTTAATTAAATAAACAATAGAACTACTATCTAAGCCCCCTGATAATGCCGAGCCGACTTTAACATCGGCACGCAAACGTAAACGTACTGCGTCAGTGATCAAATCATAATATTTTTTTGCGTATTGCTCAGCTTTGGCTTCATTATAGGGCTCATTGCTTAAATTCGGAATCAGTTTCCAATATTTTTCTTCTTGAATCGCTTGCTTTAATAATTTGTCTAAAGAGATTTCATAATAACAGCCAAAATTAAAACGATAGATATTTTCAAAAGGTGTTTTTTTAATATATTCTTTGGGACCATTTTTTAAAAAGTCTTTGCATTGTTCAATATCTGGTGCCGTATTTTGCCTGACAATGGGATGCTCAAGTAATGCTTTTATCTCAGAGCCAAAAATAAAATGTTCATTATCTTGATAATAATAAAGCGGCTTGATACCAAAGCGATCACGAGAAATAAACAGCTTTTGTTCTTG
>LUTY01000226.1 GCA_001640045.1 Candidatus Thiomargarita nelsonii
GCAGAAATAATTTAGCGAGGAATTACCAAGATTTAGGCCGCCTGTTAGATGCATTACCTTTGTTTGAAGAAAACTATCGTCTTTCTCAAGATGAGTTATAAAAAAAGAACCTTTTAGCCATTCAAAACCTGAGTAATTTGGCGGTAATTTATCGAAACTTAGACCGTTTATCGGAAGCCGTACCTTTGTTTGAAAAAGCCTATCGTCTTTTTCAAGAAGTGTCAGGAGAAAAGCATCCTGTAACCCTCACGAGCCTGAATAATTTAGCGATGACTTATCGAAACGTAGGCCGCTTATCGGAGGCCTTGCCTTTGCTTGAAAAAGCCTATCGTCTTTCTAAGGAGGGCTTAGGAAAAAAGCACCCTTTAACCTTATCGAACCTGAATAATTTAGCGTTAATTTATCAAGACGTGGGTCGTTTATCGGAGGTATTGCCTTTGTTTGAAAAAGCCTATCGTCTTAAAAAAGAGGTGTTCGGAGAAAAGCACCCTCAACTCCTTGGTAGCTTGAATAATTTGGCTTATACATATCTTGAACAAGGCAACATTAATAAAGCTATAAAATACTTTGAAAAATTCGTTGAAGTCGTAGAAAATTTGCGAAGTGGCGACTTATCCGCAGAAAATCGCCAAGTCTTGTTTGAACAATTTGTACCGAATTACTTTAAGCTTTCTAGTCTTTATATTGACCAATATCGTTCCCTTGACGCTTTTCGTCTAGCCGAAATGAGCAAATCCCGTACCCTATTGGAATCTTTAGCAACCAAACTAGCTGCCCAAAAAAGCGGACTCACTACTACCGAGCAACAACAACTACAAGACTACGACGCACGTCTAGCCTCTCTAAACAACCGCATTGCCGAAACATTAGAAAACAACCAACTAGAGGAAAAAATAAAATTAGAAAACGAAACAAACCAACTAGTTAGCCGACTCAACCAATTCCATCAAGAATTAATGGCAAAATACCCTAAATATGCTCAACTCAGCGAAGTACAGATTATTAGTGCCAAAGAAGGCGCAAAATCTCTACCAAAAGACGCGGTACTGATCAGCTATATCGTGAATAAAAACCACGTTTTAGCTTTCACCTTACAAACCGACGGCACGCTTACCACGCACAATTTAGGAGTAATTCTAGAGCTTGAAAAAGACTTGGAAACCTACCGTCATCTGGCTTCTTCATTTAATCGTGCCCCTCTCAGACCCGTTAGAGTGGAAGAGCCATCCCCTCAAGAAAAAATTACCGCACTAAGCCTCAAACTGGGCAAACACCTATTAGAACCTTTAGCGGACCTCATCAAAGGAAAACCGCGTTGGATTATTTCACCTTCAGGACCATTGGCACAACTCCCGTTTGAAATGCTACGTTTTGAAGGAGAAAAACAACCCGTAGTCGTTTCACATCAAATCAGCTATGTACAATCTTTATCCGTATTAGCCTTGCTGCAACAACGGGACAAAGTTTACAAGCAACTTGGCTCACGGGGTAGCTTATTAGCGATGGGGGCGCCGCTTTATGAAGGGACGGGTACAAGCAATCCCAGCACCGTTGATTTTAATATTGCCCGTCAAATAGTCAGACGTGGTGGCGATTATGCCCGTGCTTTTGGACATCTCCGCCTAACATGGCAAAATTTACCCGGTGCTTTGACGGAGCTTGAGCAATTAGAAAAATTGTTCAAAGAGACACAACCGCGTATTTATAAACAAGCCGAAGCCACCGAAACCAAACTACAAAGCCTTAATCAACAAGGCATTTTAGCCCAATACCGTTATTTTGTCTTTTCGACACATGGGTATCTTAGCCCACAAGTGCCTGAATTGTCTTCGATTGTGTTGGGACAAGTCAATAATCCACCGGGAATAGATGGTTATGTGACAGCCGGCGAGTGGCCAGGTTATGACTTAAAAAGTGATTTAATGGTATTATCTGCCTGTGAAACCGGCTTGGGTGAACTCAAAGGCGGCGAAGGCGTGATGGGATTGCCTTATGCACTTTATGTGGCCGGCAATAAAAATACCATATTGACTTTATGGTCTATCTCCGATAAGGTGACGGTGGAGTTTATCACCGCTTTTTTTGCCAAGCTCAAGGCTGGCGTGGGACAAGTCGAAGCGTTAACGGCCACCAAACGTGAATTTATGAAAAAAGGTGAGCCATATAGCAATCCGGTGTATTGGGCGGCGTTTGTGTTGTATGGGGTTTAAATAGGAGAAAAAAATGAAACGTTTATTTCACTTGCTTACAATAGTATCCCTCTTAAGTGGGATGTCTTTCGTCTACGCCAATGATGCCCAAAAGAGGTTAATGGGCACTTGGGCTTGTCAAGAAATCGTGAATGATCAACAAGTCATTATTGTTTGGACCATTCAGCCAAATGCGATCACATCATATTCTTGGATTGATTCAATGGGAAAACTCCATTTTCTTGGCAACGGGAAATGGAAATATTTTAGTCAAACCTCCTCTCACGGTATTGTTGCGGAAATTTTTACAGATGGTGAGCGTGGGGGAGGAAGCGTTAGGTTTATCAATGATAACGAATTTCTACTCACGATTATCCGTAATCAAAATCCTAACGATAAAGGGAAAAAGCGTCATTATTATCGCGTCACACAAGCCTCCCTCTCTTCCCAAACTCAGCGAGATATTGAGACAGAACAATTGAGCGGTTTATGGATAGGATTTGGTCAACAAGATGGCTCTGAATGGTCCATCAAAATGACGGCTAAAAATGGCAACTATGCTATTGAATATCCCTCATTGTCCTGTGGTGGAAAATGGCACTTGCTTTCTAAAAATAGCAAACGGATCACTTTTCAAGAAAAATTAGAATATGGTTTAAATCGTTGCATCGATCTTGGTCAAGTGAAAATTGAGAAACTGAGGGACAATGTTCTGAAATACAAATGGTACTATCCTGATGATAGTATAGGTGCGTGGGGTACACTCTTCGCTCACCCTCAAACGAAGCCGATTGAGCCTGTCACACCTGAGTATGAACAGAGGCAGATAAATTTAATCAAGTATTATAAGCTTAAAGCCAAATATTTAACTCAACTAGGGCTATTTGAACGAGGTATCTTTTGGACTAAAAAAGCCTTAGAACTAGAAACTCAAATATTTGGGGAAAAGTACCCAGATACCATCACAAGTTTGAATAAATTAGCTACTATTTACCAATACATAGGCCACTTATCTGAAGCCTTGCCTTTGTTTGAAAAAGTCTATCGTTTTCGGTTCGAGGTATTAGGAGAAAAACATCCAGATACCCTTGTGAGTCTGGATAATTTAGCAGCCATTTACTATTCCTTAGGCCGCTTATCTGAAGCCTTGCCTTTGTCTGAAAAAGCCTATCATCTTTTTAAAGAGCTGTTAGGAGAAGAGCACCCGGATACCATCACAAGTATGAATAATTTGATGGTCATTTACGGTTCCTTGGGCGACTTATCTAAAATGTTACCTTTATCTGAAAAAAGTTACCATTTTCATAAAAAAATCTTAGGAGAAAAGCATCAAAATACACTAATGAGCCTGAATAACTTGGCTGGGATTTACACCGCTTTGGGTTTGTTATCTGATGCCTTAATTTTTTCTGAGGAAAGCTATCGTCTTCATAAAGAAGTCTTTGGAATAGAGGAATTTGAATGCCCCACGAGTTCGGTAAGAAATCCTGAAAATATAGACAGTGATTTGGCAAATCTAACTATTAGTAAATTTATTTTCAAGGAAAAGCATCCACCCTTCCTGACAAGCCTAAATAACTTGGCGAAAATTTATCAAAAGTTAGACCGTTTCTCTGAAGCCTTGCCTTTGTTTGAAAAATCTTATTGTCTTAGAAACAAGGTGTTAGGAGAAAAGCACCCTTCAACCCTCTCCAGCCTGAGTAATTTAGCTTATGCCTACGTACAAAAAAACCAAATTAACAAAGCCATTAAACATCTTGAAAAACTCGTGGAAGGTGTAGAACACTTACGAAGTGGCGACTTATCCGCCGAAAACCGCCAAGCC
>LUTY01000217.1 GCA_001640045.1 Candidatus Thiomargarita nelsonii
ATGCGTTACCAATGGCGTTGTTGAACCTTTCATTATTGATGGTAGGAGGCTGAAGTCAGTAAATGCTTACTACAATAAGAGAAAGAATGAACATATCGTCTCTGTCACAGATGACTCTTTTACAGACGAGGTACTTAAATCAGATATCCCTGTGTTAGTTGATTATTGGGCCGATTGGTGTGGTCCCTGCAAGATGATTGCCCCCATTTTGGATGAAATTGCACAAGAATATGCGGGTAAATTGAAAGTTGCCAAGTTTAATGTTGATGAAAATACTAATACGCCTCCTAAATATGGTATTCGTGGTATTCCCACTTTGATACTTTTTAAGGAGGGTGAAGTCGAGGCGACTAAAGTCGGTGCGCTTTCTAAGTCGCAATTGACGGCATTTATAGATAGTAATTTGTAACATTTTTTTGGCAAATATCAAAATTTCCCTTACGGTATTTAGGAATCCCAAATTTATTTTGGACAGATGTCCAAGATAAATCTTGGACTCCTATTTTCTGAAATACTATAGTCTAAAATAATATCTACATTTATCAACATGTATATATTATATGTGTATATTGCGGGGTTAATACATATGTTCTATAATTTGCACTTAAACTGAATCTATTCCAAACTGTGCATAAAATGCACAATCGAGGTGCTAAATGCGGGCACTGAAAATAAAGATTAGGGGTTTAAAAAAGCCCCAATTTGAGCGACTAAAAGAACTCACCCATCATGCCAAAAACCTCTATAACCAAACTTTGTGGACACTGCGTGAGGCTTTTGAAGCGACTGGAATGTACTTTTCGTACTTCCAAATGGACAAAGCCATGAAACAAGTTGAAAACCTTGAGGGTGAGATCAACTACAAATTGTTAAAGTCCAAGGTTGCTCAACAAACCTTGCGAAGGCTAGATAAGAACTTTTTGGGTTTTTTTCGTGCGAGTCAGGATTTTCAAAACAATCCGAGCAAGTACAAAGGGCTTCCTGCGCCACCTCGGTTTAAACAGAAACCATTTGATAATTTGGTATTTGACTACCAAGCCTTTAAAATCAAATACAATTTGGTGGTTTTGAACAATAACATTGAGATCAAATCGTTTATTTTGCCAAGCGGTCAAGTGATTAAATCGGCAGAAGCCCTTGTTATAGAAGGCTTTGTTGTATTAGAGAAAGGCTTGGAGATAGAACTGCCTAAACAATTGATAGGCAAAGCTATCAAACAAGTCGAGGTGATTCCCAAATACCAGTCTTTTCATGCTGTCTTTGTTTATGATGATGACATGAACGAAATTTATCAAATAGTTAAGCCATTTCAAACGGTAGAACCGGTTGAATTGGACAAGCTTGACGCATCCGGTGAATTTCGTTCCAAGGTAGTGAAGCTCCATAACCAGGTTATGTCCATTGACCTAGGTTTGAATAACCTAGCTACCTGCGTTACCAATGGCGTTATTAAGCCTTTCATTATTGATGGTAGGAGGCTGAAGTCAGTAAATGCTTACT
>LUTY01000218.1 GCA_001640045.1 Candidatus Thiomargarita nelsonii
CGATATTCACCGGCACATCAATCGGTAAAGCGGATTCTTTCATCAGTTCACCCACTTTCTTGCCCACTTCATCTAAAATAGACGCTTTCGTTTCCAGCACCAGTTCGTCGTGAACTTGCAAAATAATTTTCACGTCTAATCCACTGTTTTGAATCCAATTGTCTATTAATATTAGACTTTTTTTAAAAATGTCAGCGCAAGTCCCTTGGAGGGGCATGTTAATCGCGGTGCGCTCAGCATGTTGCCGTCGTTGGCGACTACGCGATTTAATATCGGGTATATACAAACGCCGCCCAAATATCGTTTCGACATAGCCTTGTTTTTGAGCCAATTCTCGCGTTTCTTCCATGTAGGTTTTGACACCCGGATAGCGAGCAAAATAGGTATCAATATAAATTTGTGCCTCGCGGCGTTCAATGCCCAATTGTTTGGCTAAGCCAAAGGCTTGCATACCATAGATCAGTCCAAAATTCACCGCTTTCGCATTACGGCGTTGTTCTGAAGTGACTTCTTCAATAGGCGCCTCAAACACTTCTGCGGCAGTCGCTTTATGAATATCTTCGCCAGCTGCGAAAGCTGAAAGTAGTTTTTCATCTTGAGACAAATGCGCCATGATTCTGAGTTCAATTTGTGAATAGTCTGCCGCTATCAGTTGATAACCGTCAGGCGCGATAAAGGCTTGACGAATACGCCGCCCTTCTGCCGTGCGAATGGGGATATTTTGGAGATTGGGATTGGTTGACGATAAACGCCCCGTCGCCGTCACCGCTTGTTGATAGGATGTATGCACTCGTCCCGTTTTCGGCTTGATTTGTTGAGGTAGCGCATCAGTGTATGTCGATTTGAGTTTACTCAGGCTGCGATATTCTAATATCAATTTGGGCAGCGGATAGTCGATAGCTAATTCTTCTAAAACTTCGACAGCCGTGGAAGGCTCTTTTTTGGGCGTTTTTTTCAAAACGGGCAAACCCAATTTGTCAAACAAAATGCTTTGCAATTGCTTGGGCGAATTGAGATTAAATTCAGTGCCCGCTAATTCATAAGCTTGTTTTTCAATGACTTGTAAACTTTTCGCTAATTCTGCACTGTGCTGTTGTAATTGCGCGGCATCAATTTTAACCCCGTTGCGCTCCATACGCATTAATACAGGCAACAGTGGCATTTCCATCTCGGTGAAAATTTTGCAGAGTTTGGGAATGCTTTGTAATTGTGGCCATAATTTTTCATGTAATTGCAAAGCGACATCCGCATCTTCAGCGGCATAGGGAGCAGCCTGTTCTATATCAATTTGGCTAAAGGGCAATTGTTTTTTACCTTTGCCGGCGATGTCTTCAAAATGAATGGTTTCTAATTTCAGGTATTTTAGCGCGAGCGAATCTAAGTCGTGTCGTGTCGCAGTGCTGTCTAATATGTAGGATTCCAACAGGGTATCAAAAGCAATGGCTTGTAAATTGATGCCGTGATTGGCAAGCACATGGGCATCATATTTGAGATTTTGC
>LUTY01000219.1 GCA_001640045.1 Candidatus Thiomargarita nelsonii
GTCTGATTAGTGACGATGTTTATGGGATTACCGAAGATCAGACGGGCGCACTGTGGATTGGCACTTGGGAAGGATTAAGCAAATTTGACCCCCAAACAGAAAAATTTATGCATTACCAGCATGATGAGAATAATCCTAATAGTTTGAGTCACAATAATATTAATAGCCTCTACAAGGACAAGACAGATATCTTGTGGATTGGCACTTGGGGGAGTGGACTTGACAAATTTGATCCAAAAACAGACAATTTTACAAATTATCGGCACGATGAGATAAATCCTAACAGCTTAAGCAACGATCAAGTCAACGATATTTATGAAGATAGCGCAGGTGTACTATGGATTGGCACGCTGAATGGCTTGGATAAATTTGATCGTGAAACTTTTGTGCATTATCAGCACGATGAAAAAAATCCCAATAGTTTGAGTGGCAACCATATTTATGCGATTTATGAAGATAGTCGCGGTATATTGTGGATTGGCACGGCTGGTAGCGGGCTGAATAAATTCGATAGGGCGACGGGCACTTTTACCCATTACTATGCGAAAGATGGCGGGATACCTAATGACACCATTAATAAAATTTTAGAAGATGATCAGGGCAATTTATGGCTAAGCACTAACAAGGGACTGTCAAAATTTGATCCGCAAACTAACACTTTTAGAAATTATTATGTTGAAGACGGACTTCAAAGTAATGAATTTTTTATTGGCTCAGCTTGTAAAACTCGTCGCGGCGAACTATTGTTTGGGGGGGGGAACGGCTTTAATCTCTTTCATCCTGAACAATTAAAGGATAATCCCCATATTCCGCCACTGGTAATCACCGACTTTCAAATTTTTAATCAGCCAGTCAAAGGCGAGCAACACATTAGCTTTACCAAAGCACTCACATTGTCTTATCAAGATTCTGTATTTTCCTTTGAGTTTGCGGCATTGAATTATACTATCCCGCAAAAAAACCAATATGCCTATAAAATGGAAGGCTTTGATAATGACTGGATTTATGTGGACAGTCGCCGCCGTTTTGCAACTTATACGAATTTAGATGCGGGTGACTACGTTTTTAAAGTCAAAGGCAGCAATAATGACGGGGTTTGGAATGAAGCGGGTACTTCCCTAAAAATCACGATAACCCCCCCGTGGTGGGAAACGACTTGGTTTAGGGTGGCTATGTTCTTATTGATAGCGGGTTTAATTACTGGCGGATTCCGTTGGCGAGTGAGTGCCGTTGAAGCTCAAAAGCGTGAACTTGAAAGTCAGGTGGCACAACGGACCAAAGAATTATCCGAAAAAACCGATGAACTGGAAATGGCCAAACAAAAGGCGGAGCTTGCTAACAAAACTAAAAGCGCCTTTCTTGCCAACATGAGTCATGAACTCCGTTCGCCTCTGAATGCCATTCTTGGCTTTGCCCAAATTCTGACTCGCAGCCAAACCTTACCGCAAGAGCATCGAGAAAATATTGGCATCATCAACCGCAGTGGAGAACATTTGTT
>LUTY01000220.1 GCA_001640045.1 Candidatus Thiomargarita nelsonii
GGCGAGTTTCCAAACAATTAACACTAAGCCGGCATATTGTATGCCGCTGCGACTTTGTATTATGCCATTGTTATACAACACTAAAATACCTATTGCCAACACCGTAGCACCGATAAATCCGCCAATGATCCAGGCAAGTTCACGCTGACGAGTTGGACTGCCAACCGCAAAACCATTGAATACAAACCAAGTCCATCCTATCCAGACTCCTCCGAGCATCATAGCCAACAAAGGCCAAAAAGGGTTAACAACAAAATTAGAGAGTGTACTGGGTTGTGGTTCATCTTCAATACGATAAGTGCTTGTCATCGCTTATTATCCTTTGCCATGTTTCTTTAAAAATTCTAAGACATCGTTATATTGTCCTGATTCATTGGAATATTTCGCATAATTCCTCGCGGTGGTGAGCCACTCCAATGTAGTCGGCTTAACCTGCCGAAGTGCCATTTTCAGGTGATCATCAGTCAAGGGGACTTCATTGCCCTGTTCAAGGCTGTCCTCAATCGCCTCATCCACTGCCGTTTCTACCAAATCCCTCAAATCGGCACCTGAAAAACTGGAAGTCTGTTTAGCCAAATAATCAATATTGATGGTGCCTGCTATGGGGCGTTCAGCAAGTAATAACTGGAGGATATTAGCACGCGCTTCTCGATCAGCCGGTGGCACAAACAGCACACGATCAAAACGCCCCGGACGGCGAAAGGCGGCATCAATATTCCAAGGCACATTGGTGGCTGCGAGGATCAACACTCCTTGATTTGCTTGTGAAAAGCCATCCATTTCAGAAAGAAATTGGCTAACCAGTTTTGAGGAAGTGCTTTCACGGGTATATTGACGCTTGCCCCCCAATGCTTCCATTTCATCAAAAAAAATGACAGCCGGAATGTTATTCCGTGCTTGTTCAAATAGGGCATGCAATTTGGCTTCAGATTCGCCGATATACATATCAAGTACATCGGAAATAACCACATTGTAAAACGATGCTTTACATTCACCTGCCGTTGCGCGTGCGAGTAAGGTTTTACCGCAGCCGGGGGGACCATAAAGCAATATACCACCACCGACTCGTTTTTTAAAACGCTGGAATAGTGTCGGCTTTTGAAAAGGCAAAATAATCTTTTTATGGATTTGTTTTTTGATATTTTCCAGTCCCCCAACATCCTTAAAAGTTAAGGTTTCCCCTGGAACCAACAAACGAATCAATTCTGTCTCGTTAGTATTATCGTTGGAAATCACTTTAAGACGGGGTTTATTCGCATCTTGCTGAAATACCTGAGCCGTCAAACAACTTTTCAGTTTTTGATCTTCAAGTGCGGAATTTTTTTCTACAGCCGTCTTATAGACGCTATAACCCTCTTTAAGTCGATCTAAAGCTAAGAAAGCCCGCGCTTTAAGCATCAACGATGCCGCACTGTCAGAATCGGCAAAGTCGAGTGCAAGTGTTGGATCATCAGCAGCTAAACAAATCTCAGCTGCCAGTTGGCGATGTTCACCTT
>LUTY01000221.1 GCA_001640045.1 Candidatus Thiomargarita nelsonii
CTTTGCCGGTACATCGTAAAAAACGACCACAAACATTGTTTATACCTTATGTATATAAGGAACATAGGTTTCCATTCCAAGCACATGCGCTTGAATACGAAAACATTCACGGAGTATCAAAGCACGATAACCACGCAAATCTCCAATCTCTTCTCTGTCCATCTTTTCTCGAAAAGCGTCTACTACTTTACGTCGTCCCGATTCACCTAATAGGCACATTCCTTCCGTTTCATTAAAATCACTTTCTCCAAACATTTTGTGATTAACCATATTGAAAATAATTTTGTCTGCAATCACGGGCTTAAAAATTTCCGCTAAATCAAGTGAAAGTGAGGCTCGCGCTTGCGTTGGTGCGTGAACAAAACTGAGTGTTAAGTCCAAATGCGTTTTCGATAGCTCATTTTTGCACGCGCTATAAACGAGAGCATTGCAAAATGAAATTAACGAATTAATGCGATCTGTCGGTGGGCGTCTAGTTCTTTTTTTTATTGTCAACGCCGGATTAATCAATTTCCACGCTGCATAGTATGTTTGCCGAGACAACCCTTCGCAACCCATCATCTGTTCAACACTTTCTGCCTCCATCAAGTTGCCGCGATGTTTTTGTATCTCCTCTATCGCCGGTTTTAATCCCGTTTTACCTCGATAAACATAGTAACGTAGGTTGCCGATTATATTCTGGATACCAGCACCCATGATGAGTTTACCCAAAGCTAAGCGTTTTTTCATATCCAAAATGTTTTGCGCTTGCGCTAAATGCACGCTGCCTGATGCATGAGGATGAGCGCATTCAACGGAGGCTGAAAAATTGCCATAGTAATCCAAAAAAGACAGTCTAACGCCCTGTTTTCCAAGAAAAGAGATTAATTCGCTATTAAATTGCGAAACGCCTGCAACAATGATATTTTTTAAGCTTTCCACTGGAAAATTGCGGGCTTTGCCCTCTTTGGGGGCAATACGAATCGTGTTATCGCGTCGACTCATTTTCGTGCCTGCAAGTAAATATAATGTTTCCATCAGTAATCTCTATCCTCCGTACTTTCAAACCAACACAACATGCGGTAAGAACAGTGTTTGCAAATTTTTTTGCCTACTTTTTCAGGCGGTTGTGGCTGAACAATGATCGTTTTTATTTGTTCAAAAGCGGATAAAAAATTGAGCTTAGCTTGCTTATCCAGTTCGATGCGTTTAGTACGACGCGAGTTTGGATAACGAAGTCTGCCTGTCCAAGGTTGCTGGGTGGCTTGTTGTATGACCAGTACATAAAATAACAACTGTGACATTGTTGCAGTCTCATGAGATTTGCTTTTTTTGATTTCGCTGATTTCACGCTTTTTAAAATCAAGCATATCTGGCGAAATGCCAAAGCCAAAATGATGAGCTGCCACGCCACCGTAAGCCGTTTCATGCAAAAAAATCCCTGATTGCATGTGACGATTGAGGTGAGCACAATCAATACGGTGGTAGTGCAGCCATGTTCTTGTTGGACAAAGC
>LUTY01000222.1 GCA_001640045.1 Candidatus Thiomargarita nelsonii
ATAAGCGGCCTAAGTCTTGGTAAATACTAGCCAAATTATTTAGGCTGGTGAGCGTGTTCGGGTGCTTTTCTCCTAACACTTCTTTAGAAAGACGGTAGCCTTTTTCATACAAAGGCAAAGCCTCGGATAAGCGGCCTAAGTCTTGGTAAATACCAGCCAAATGACTCAAGCTAACGAGCGTCTGATGGTGCTTTTCTCCTAACACCTCTTTACTGAGACGATAGCCTTTTTCTACCAAAGGCAAGGCCTCGGATAAGCGGCCTAAGGCATGGTAAATTGTAGCCAAATTACCCAAGCTGATGATCGTGTGAGGGTGCTTTTCTCCTAACACCTCTTTACTGAGACGATAGCCTTTTTCAAACAAAGGCAAGGCCTCGGATAAGCGGCCTAAGTCCTTGTAAATAAAAGCCAAATTACCCAAGCTGCTGAGTGTGTAAGGGTGCTTTTCTCCTAACACATCTTTACTAAGACTGTAGCCTTTTTCAAACAAAGGCAAAGCCTCGGATAAGCGGCCTAAGTCCTTGTAAATAGTAGCCAAATTATTCAAGCTGGTGAGCGTGCCAGGGTGCTTTTCTCCTAACACCTCTTTTCTGAGACGATAGCCTTTTTCAAACAAAGACAAAGCCTGGGAGAAGCGGCCTAAATCTTGGTAAGTTCTAGCCAAATTATTTAGGCTGGTGAGCGTGGAAGGGTGCTTTTCTCCTAACACATCAGAAAAAAGACGGTAGCCTTTTTCAGACAAAGGCAAGGCTTCGGATAAGCGGCCTAATTTGTTGTAAATTAAAGCCAAATTATTCAAGCTGCCGAGCGTGTCAGAGTGCTTTTCTCCTAACACTTCTTTACTGAGACGATAGCATTTTTCAAACAAAGGCAAGGCCTCCGATAAGCGGCCTAAGTCTCGGTAAATTGTAGCCAAATTACCCAAGCTGGTGAGCGTGGAAGGGTCCTTTTCTCCTAACACCTCTTTTTTAAGACGATAGCCTTTTTCATACAAAGGCAAGGCCTCCGATAAGCGGCCTAACTCTTGGTAAATAAAAGCCAAATTATTCAAGCTGCCAAGCGTGTTAGGGTGCTTTTCTCCGAGGATTTCCTTTCTGATGTGGAAAGCTTTTTCAGCCAAGGGCAGGGCTTTTTTAGAAAGTCCTTGTTGATAATATTGGACAACTTGGTTGTTATAAGTTTCAGCCAATTTGAGCTGTTCTTCTTGCTCAGCCGAGAGCCAGGGAGCTTGGGCAAACAACTCATGGGAACATAAGGTGATTAAAACCAAGCTAATTATCCAGATAAATCTTTTGAATTTCATTGTTATTTATTCCTATCAGTTATCAATTTAGTACAGCTAATGTGAGACAACGAATAATTTGACTACCAGAACGACAAGGATTGCTTATAAAAACTGGGATCTCAAATCCCTTATCCTGACATACCGCCAATTAAATCATCACATAAACCATGTCGTTGCCACGCTAAATACCCTTGGCGTGGGTCGAAAT
>LUTY01000223.1 GCA_001640045.1 Candidatus Thiomargarita nelsonii
TTTCTATAGTATTCCAGATAAATATTTTGGCCAAAAACCTCAGAGGTTTGCCAAACATCGGGCAGTTTGGCCCAACGGATTTTTCTGGAAAATTATAGTCCACAAAAATATTGATATATTGATAACTTATTGATATTGGCTGGACATTATCTAAAAAAATAAAAATCCTATTTCTTGAAGAAATAGGATTTTTTTTGCGTTTTTGCTGCCTTTCACCACCTCAAAATGTCCCAAACAATACAACCGATTCATGTCGATATCACCATCATTGGTGGTGGTATTGCCGGCTTATGGCTACTTAATCGCCTCCGCAATCTGGGCTATAACGCCATTTTATTTGAGCAAAAGGCTTTGGGCGGTGCTCAAACTCTCGCCTCTCAGGGCATGATACATGGGGGCATGAAGTACACTTTAGGCGGTGTACTCCCCAATATTTCTGAAACCATTGCCCAGATGCCTAAGCATTGGCGCTCGTGTTTAGCGGGACAAGGTGATGTGGATTTAAGCCGTGCCCAAATACTTTCCGATCACGTTTATTTATGGTCAACGGCGAGTTTAGGCTCAAAGCTCACTACTTTTTTTGCCAGTCGTGCTATTCGTGGGCGCATCAATGCGGTTGCCAAAGATAAAATCCCGCCCGTTTTTCAGAATAAAGCCTTTAATGGTAAGCTTTATCGTTTACAGGAAATTGTCGTCGATGTCCCTTCTGTTGTCAGTGCTTTAGCTGAAAATTATCGTGAGGCGATTTTTAAAATCGATTGGCAGCACGCTAGTTTTGTACAAGCGAATGAGGGTGGCGTTGAGGCTTTGCAAATTCAGCATAATAGTCAATTGTTGAGTATTCAATCACAGCGTTTTATTTTCGCGGCTGGCGAGGGTAATGAAAATTTATTACAACAATTGTCCATCACTCAACCAAAAATGCAACGCCGCCCATTACATCAAGTGTTGGTTAAACATGATTATCCTCACCCACTTTATGCACATTGCATTGCCACAAGTTCTAGCCCACGATTAACGGTATCTAGCCATGCGACGTCCGATGGCAAGTGGATTTGGTATTTGGGCGGCGGGCTTGCTACTAAAGGTGTTGATCAAACGGAGCCAGAGTTGATCGCAACGGCAAAAGAGGAAGTTAAGGCGTTGTTTTCTTGGATTGATTTTAGTCAGGCGCAATGGGGTTGTCTTCGCATCAATCGGGCTGAGCCTAAACAAGGTGATTTTATGTTGCCAGATAGTGCTTATGCGAAATCGTGTGGTAATGTGATTGTGGCTTGGCCGACAAAATTGACGCTATCGCCTGATTTGGCGAATAAAGTCGTAGAGTTGTTGCGACAAGAGCAGATTAGTCCAAAGTATCCTGGATTAAGTTTGTTAGCTGCGTTACCTCGTCCAGAGGTGGCTCAAGCGTTTTTTGAGTTAATAGATTTGTCCTAATTGTCACGCGACGCAGAGCGTCGCCACATGCATGATCTCCGCTCTGCTCCGTTACT
>LUTY01000224.1 GCA_001640045.1 Candidatus Thiomargarita nelsonii
AGTAACCATGCTTGGGCGTGGGCTCTGATGGAAGTTTGGATATTTAGTTTAGCACTGTTTTGGTTATGGCAATATCTGCGAGGCAAAGCTCAGTTGACTCCCGTTTTTTATAAGGCGATCCCCATACTGGTGATCTGGTTAGTCTGGCTCATTTATGTCACTTTTCAAATTATTCCCTTGCCTTATTTTTTGGTTGAATTGCTTTCTCCACAAGCCGCTGAGGTTTATGCTTTTACAAATCCAAGCCTAATTACACTGTCTGTCGATCCGTACAGTACGGGAGTTGGTTTGCTCAAAAGTCTTAGTTATGTTTTGCTATTTACCTTGACTTTGTTGATGGTTAACAATCGTACCCGTCTACTCTGGGTCGCTTATGCTCTGGTATTCAGTGGACTGTTCCAGGCCATCTATGCAACTTTAATGACTTCATATGGATTGGAATATGGTGCTTTTTTCCATGAAAAAATTCATAATCGGGGTCTGGCAACGGGTACCTTTATCAATCGCAATCATCTGGCAGGTTATTTGGAGATGTGTTTATCTGTAGGGATTGGCTTGCTGATTGCCCAACTAGGTCAGGGCTCCCAAGATACTAACTGGCGTGAACGATTCGTTGGCGTGTTGGCTTGGATATTGAGCCCAAAAATGCTTCTTCGCTTGTCTCTCGTGTTTATGGTTATTGCCTTGGTCATGACTCGCTCCCGCATGGGAAATACAGCCTTTTTTGCCAGCATGATGGTTGCCGGGGTTATCGCCTTGAGATTGTCCCGACATGCTAATCGTGCGACGGTCATCCTGTTAGTCAGCCTGATTGTGATTGATATATTTATTGTTGGCAGTTGGTTTGGACTACAAAAGGTGAAAGAGCGTCTGGTGGAGACCAACATGGCGACTGAAGCACGCGATGAGGTCAATGTTGATATTCTTCCCTATTGGCAGGATTATTTTTTGACGGGTTCTGGGCTGGGGAGCTTTTATACGACTTTTCCTCGTTATCAAAGCCCTGAAGTGGATGGGTTTTATGACCACGCGCATAATGATTATCTGGAAGTGGCGACAGAGACTGGTATTATTGGCTTGTTGCTATTGGGTATTGCTGTTTTGTTGACTATTGGCGTGGTATTGGATGCTCAGTATCGTCGCCATGATTCTTTGAATAGAGGTATTGCCTTTGCGGCGACGATGGCGATAACGGCACTGCTTATACATAGTACTGTCGATTTTAATCTGCAAATTCCCGCCAATGGCGCTACTTTTATGTTAATTTTAGCTTTGGCTTGGGTGGCGCGTTATTTGCCGAGGAAAACGACTCACGATTCCAAGCCTCCTTCCCGCTTGGGAAAAAAAGTGACGCTGAGTTTTATGGCTGTTTTGATATATCTTATTTATGTGGCGGCTAGTTGGGGTTTAGCAGAATCAATTGGTGTGCAAGTACGGCTGCACAGGTTTTTGTTGTATAAAGGATTGCCCCATTTGTTCCAGCCATCACTA
>LUTY01000225.1 GCA_001640045.1 Candidatus Thiomargarita nelsonii
CCTTCCTTGGCACTGATAAACTGTACTTCGCTTTGCAGGGCATATTTGGGATATTTGGCTTTTAATTTTCGCTCGAATTGGGTGAGTTGGCTAAGCAGTTGGTTTTTGTCGGTTTCTAAGCGAAGTCTGTCTTCAAAGCGTTTATCATCCAAAGCTTTGCCGATACGATTGTTTAAGGATGCTAGACGATTTTCGTAGTCTTGTAGTTTTTGTTGTTCTACGGTAGAAAGTCCACTTTGTTGGGCGGCGAGTTTAGCCTGACACAAACAAGTTCTTATATTTGAAACTTAACACTGGAATCCATGTATATTCGGTTTCAGAATTGTAAGAAACGATCTGCTGATTGTCTGGCAGTTCAATGGGTAAATCCCATTGATTGAACCAATATTTGACACCAATCACAGCAGCAAAGTTCTTGTCAGGTGACTGAGACTTAAAAAGGGGACCCACTTCTTTTCCCAACGATTGTTGTTGTGATTCCTCTCCAATCGCACTATTTCCTAACCCAATACAAATCGGGATAATGGTTGCCATCACAAAAGTTTTTTTCATTAGCGACTCCTTTGTTTAATTAATTAGCAGATGGCATTATTATTTCTGTCTTAGGTTGCTGTTGACAACCCGAAAAACAAAAATCACCCGTCAATGAACTGTTTTCCCAAGGTATCTGTTGATCCTTGGTATCCCGAGAGACAAGCTCTCGTACCTGCTTGAACATGGTTTCTACGGTCAAACCAGGCATTTTAATAGCCTTCAGCAAATGTTTGGTATAGGTACCATTTCTCCCTTTGCCATCCATAGCAGGCTTATCAGGCGCAGTCGCAAAGGCAATAATCGAACCTTTTGGACTACGCATTTTTGCCAACCCAGCTGTTCCGATGCTACGTATATTTTCTGCCAAGTCATCACCTGTTTTTCCTAAACCACGAGTTTCTGTGGAGAGTGGTGCTTTGGTGATTGTCTCTTTGGGCAGTGGATTATCCCGACAAGCATCCAAGATAATAATATTAGAGCCGTTTCCCGCTTGTTCCATTTGAGCCAGTACATAGTTGGCAGACATGGTTTTATCTTTAACCTCTTTCTCGGAAGGCAACTTCGCTCGGGTTGGAATGAGGTAATTTTCGCCATTGACTTGTACCCCATGACCAGCATAATAGAACACGCCTACGCTACCAGAATGTAATTTTTCACGAAATATTTGCACCGCCTCTATCATTTCCTCTCGGCTAGCCGCATCTTCCCGATAAATAACTTCAAAACCAACAGTTTGCAAGGTTAGTTTCATATCCCTGGCATCATTGACTGGATTATTTAATGGCAAAATATTGGGATCACCTTTATAATTGGCATTGCCTATGACAAGGGCATAACGCTTTCCCTTATTATCACTTCTCTCTAACCTTGTTTCGACAGAGCCACAAGCGATGAATAGGGGGAGCAGCGCAATCAATAGTATTTTCGTTTTCACGCTATTTCTCCTTTATCAAAAG
>LUTY01000237.1 GCA_001640045.1 Candidatus Thiomargarita nelsonii
GCTATTTAGAAAACATTGCGCTGCTTCAATCGGTTGTTCACAGCGCAAATAACAACGGGCTGCTTCATGCCACATTTGGGCGCGACTATAACCTAAAGCCGCTTTTTCCCACTGCTGCTGTTGTTCATACAAATCGGCTGCCTTGGCATAATCGCCCAATTTTTCAAAACAACGGCAAGCGTCATCTATTTGGCCAGCGTTTAGATAGCATTTGCTGGCTTGGCGTAACAATTTTTCTCGGCTAGTCATTGTTTTTGCTGTTGGCGAGGGGGTGAGTCAGTTGAAGTTTCTGGTTGTTCAGGGACTTTATTAGTCAATGGCGTTACCATACCGCTGCCTCCCGGCATTTCTTGAACACGCGGATGCCGCTCAACTACACGGCCTATGTCAGTGGCAATACGATCATGTTCGCGGTTATGTTCAGCTTCAGCCAGTTGTGAGCCTTGATCATCTATCAAAAATTCTTCAACTTCGCCGAGCATCAATTTGCATTTCCTCAGTTTCTATACCATAAACTGGCCCTTGCATCAAGTCTGTTACCCGCAAATCCCACATGCGTACACCAAACCACATCAAATCGGTATCCATGATTTTAGTCGTGTGGTAAAGGGAACTCGCTTGCCGGGGAAAAATAAATTTCCCCTTACGCCCTTTGTGTTCAATTTCCAGCCAACCTTCTTCAATATCGATATTGGGCGTACCATATTCGCCCATCGTACCCACTTTTATAATGTGGGTATCGCGTGCATAATCGCGTATTGCCCAAACCAAATTATTGGTGACACGCAGATTGTTGGTAACGGTTATATCAGCATAGTGGTAGTTATAAATAGAGTAAGGTGCGGAAGGTTGCTCAGCGTAGTGAATGACGGTATCCGGGATACCTGTAAACCGGTTATTAACCGCCCAGTTATAAGTAATATGACCATTGAACAGTGAACGCATCAACTCTGGCGCTGTCAGATCGCCAATGACCACCTTAATTTCCCTACCCGTTTTTTCATGCCAAATTTTCGCCCGTTCAATCAGTGTAGGTACCGGGTAAAGCATGCCCGTATCCAGTTCTGTGCAAGCGTTACGGCGTAGATAATTATCAACAACCGTCACATCATAGCCACGGTTGGAAAAATACATAGCAGTAGGCCAGCCGAGATAACCGTCACCACCCAATATAAGTATATTCACTGTTTTTTCTCCTCTTTGTCACCAGGCCAGTAGCGCCGGTCTATATCCGTTTGTTCTTCGCTTTCCAATAATCTGTTTTTGATGAGGAATGTTCGTAATTCATCTTTGCTCATGGGTGTTTCTTCAGCAGAAACATAAGGATTATTAACCTCATCTGATACTTGTTCTTCGTATTTATAGTTAACCGTTCGATAGAAACCACGAAAAGCAGGCAGGACAGAAAAGTAGCGTGGCAATTCAACAGCACGGCGTGTCTCTTCTTGGCTCATCAACTCTTCGTACAATTTTTCACCGGGTCGATTATCTCAATTTTTATCTGATTGGGGAGATGCCCATAAACCGGTGCCAATTCTTCAATCATTACCTTGGCAAGGTCTTCAATTCGTGCCACTGGCATTTTGGTAATAAACACCTCACCCCCTCTTGCAAGCAGAGCAGAATCAATAACCAAACGTACTGATTCTTCTATCGTCATCACAAACCGGCTCATTTCCGGATCGGTTAAAGTGACTGGCCCACCGTTTTTAATTTGTTGCTGAAAAATGGGAATGACAGAACCGTTAGAACCCAACACGTTACCAAAGCGTGTGGATGAGAATAGAGTGTGCTTGTCTCTTGTGCTGCTGTTGGCAGCCGTCATCAAACGCTCACCCATCAATTTTGATGTACCCATAACATTAGTAGGATTGACGGCTTTATCGGAACTGGTAAAGATGACTTTTTCTACGCGATTAAGATTTGCCGCATAAATGACATTTTGCACTCCGATGATGTTAGTATTAATGGCCTCGTCAGGTGAACGCTCACATAAAGTCACATGCTTGAAGGCAGCCGTGTGGAAAACAATATCCACACCACGCATAGCGTGTGCTAAACCATCACGATCACGCACATCGGCTAGAAAAAAAATGGCACGGGAATCGTCTAGATATTGTTGTTCAAGAAAAAACAGCTCGGATTCGTTATTATCTAATCCGATAATTTCCATGGGATGGTCATTTGTCAATAATGCCTTGACTAATTCAGAGCCAACTGTTCCACAAACACCAGTGACCAAAATTTTTTTGTTTTTCAAATCACTCATTATAAATTTTTATAATTAATATAGACATCCTAAATCACTTGTAAACGTTACGGACGGGGTTTTTACCCCGTCCAGCTAAGATCAAAATTTTTTTTTCAAATCATTTATTATACTCGATGTTCAAATTAGAAATGACTAATATTTTAATAAGCATTTAATAACAACGCGATTATCCAGTGGTGAAAAATTGAGAGTTCCAGTTCTGTCCGGAGCAAAAAACCTTGAATCGGGCTATTTTTAAGGACTCTTGAGTATATTAGCAAACTCTAATTTTAACATCGAGTTATAAATTTTTATAATTAATAGATCAGCAAATAGAATACATTGATTCAATTAATCGTTTTGCCGGACAGGGTTTGCCACCCTGTTCAGCGAAATTAATGCACCATTTTGGTTAATATTCATATCGCTTTTTTTTCTCTTAGCTAACAACTAAGCTTTTTCACAATTTTTGCTGCTAATGCTCGTGCTGTGGTCCATTTTCCGCCAAAGATTGTCAGCACTTTTCCTTGCGGTTCTATGGCGTGTTCTCTGGTTATTTTATCAGGATTTTTGGCGGATTTAATCAAAGGACGTAATCCCGCAAAGCTCTCGGTGAGGTCGTCAAGCTGTTTTTTATTTAGGCATTGAGCAAATACTGTTTTTCTTCAACTGTAGCCTGTATAGGCTCGTTTAGTGTTTGACGAATTTCCGTTATTCCTACCAGGGTTTTACCCTGATAAGGCAGTACAAAAAATATTCTGCGTTCATCAGGCACTTCGAGAAAATAGCCCGGTTTAATTGGCTTTTTAAAGACCGTTTATGCCACCTCCGATGACGGCTAGATTCATTTTTTGAGCCAAATAGTTTATTTGTCTGACCACAATCTCATCAATATTCTAAGGGCAAACTGACTGTTTTGCCATCGCGGGCTGAGAGGTAAGCCGCAATGAGAATTTCTAATGATCTTAAACCTTCACGTCCATCGGTTTCTTTTTCTGCTACACCTCTCAACACATCAATCACATTTAAAGCGGATGACCAAACCCGTCAACTGAGGTGGTTTCGTAATTATTTTTCCGACAGGCTCCTAGGAGTCCAAGATTTATCGCCTAAGTCCAAGATAAATCTGGCCGACTCCGATTTTATGAATCTAGTTGTTTGAATAATAACATTTTTATAATTTATAAGCGCATTCATATCATCCTACATGACCTCTGCATAGTCGCTCTCGCCTGGATATTGGTATTTATTATCCGCTACGAGTGGCCCTTATTTCCGGAAGTGGAAGCCACCCTTTGGCAAGTGTTGCCTATCGTGGTGGCAGTGCAAAGTCTCGTGTTATGGAATAGTGGCTTGTATCGAAGTATTTGGCGGTTTACGAGTTTGCCAGATTTAGTCACGATTTTACGCAGCACCCTCCTTGGTGCGCTTGCCATTGTCTTGGTACTCTTCTTGTTTAATCGCCTAGAACTCATTCCGCGTTCTTCCTTGCTGTTTTCTCCCCTTGTATTAACTTTTTTTCTAGGAATGCCCCGTTTTTTGTATCGCTTATGGTACGAACACTCTATTAAATTCTTATTAACTGGTCAAACGAATTTCCAACGTGTTCTCGTTTTAGGCGCTGGCATTTCTGGTAACATGTTGGTGCGTGACATGTTGCGTAATCGTGGCTATATGCCGGTCGGTTTTTTAGATGACAACCCCCGTCTGCACGGTGCCAAAGTGCAAGGCGTTCCCGTGCTAGGCAGCATCGACAAGTTG
>LUTY01000227.1 GCA_001640045.1 Candidatus Thiomargarita nelsonii
TATTTAATCACAATATCAAATCCAATGACTATTATATGGTGGCTTGGTATTTTTGGTAACAAATTCTGATAGGTAACCTCTTTATCTGCTAAACCCTGTAAAATGGTTATGGGAATATCAAAAGGTGAGGCTGGTTGATAAATGTAGGTCTCAATCGCCTGAAAATCCGCCCGCAAAATCGGTTCAAAAAAATCCATGAGTTCTGTGTGTTCTAATATTTCTGGCGGTAAGCCTCCTAGAACATTGATATGATTGATAAACTTTTGTTTGGGGAGTTGATGTTTAGGGGGATCATCATCGACTACTGAGGGGGCTTTTCGCCCGCTGACAAATAAATGCAACGGTGCTGGTTTTCCGGCGTTTAGAATACGCTTAGTCAACAGATAGCCTAATATAGATCCCATGCTATGACCATAAATAGCATAACTAATGCCATTCAAATCACTTTGGACTTGCTGAAAATCGCAATGCGAATCCTAATTTTGCTGAAGTTGAAGAAGTACTAAAAAATTTGGATGCAGCAGAGTATGCAGTATTATTGAGTTCAGGCATGGCGGCTATTTCAGCCACTTTGTCTTTACTCAAACCAGGGGATCAGTTGGTTGTCAGTGAGTTAATTTATGGTTGTTCATATCGTTTATTTTCTGATTTTTGTGAACACCAGAATATTTCTCTTCAATTTGCTGATTTGACGAGCATGGAAGCTTTAAAGACGGTGATTACGCCTAAAACCAATATGGTGTTTTTTGAAACACCAACTAACCCGTTTGTTAAAACGATAGATATTCAACAAGTTTCGACTCAGTTACACAGTGTTAATCCTGCGGGGCTCGTGGTTGTTGATAATACTTGGGCAACGCCGCTGTTTCAAAAACCTTTGTTATTTGGTGCTGACATTGCCGTTTATAGTGGTTCAAAATTTTTTGGCGGGCACAGTGATATTATTATTGGGGCTGTCACGACCTCTAAGGAAGAACTTTCAAAAAAGCTGACCGGTTATCGCTTTTATCATGGTGCTCTTCCTGATCCTTTTAACGCATGGTTGATGCGAAGAAGTTTACAAACGCTAGGGATACGGATGGAGCGTCATCAAAAAAGTACCGAAAAAGTGGCAAATTATCTCCAAAATCACCCCCGTATCACCCAAATTTATTTGCCCCCAATTGATGGCCAACAATTGTTGGGATATGGTGGACTTTTGTTTATTCGGCTCGATTGTCAGACTTATGAAACCGTTCAAACTTTTATGAATGCGTTGGAATTGTTTGATTTGGGGACTTCAATGGCGAGTGTTGCCTCAGCCGTTGCTAATCCCTATCATGGCAGTCACCTGTCTATGACACCAGAGGAAAAAGCTAAGATTTCATTGGATGAGTTTGTGGTGCGCTTGTCAATTGGGTTAGAAAATCCTGATGATTTGATTGCTGATCTGGAAAAGGCTTTGGATACGATTTTTTGATGTTAAATATAATCCAAAATATAATCTTG
>LUTY01000228.1 GCA_001640045.1 Candidatus Thiomargarita nelsonii
GCACAGCTTGTATTTGCAAGTTGTTGATAATAATCCTCTGAGAGATATTCTTTAGCGGCAAGTAAATGGTTCAAGTAGTCCCGTGAGGGTTTTAAGCCATCCTTAACCCTCACGGCAATATAGGTCAAAGCGTTCATCAGTTCGCCTTCACATTCAATTTTGACGATGTGACGAATATAATTCGTCGGTACGCCTTCATACTCATCAAGTTTTGCAAGGTCTTGATCAGTCACCTCATAAAGGATGCCTGAAACGAAGCAATCTGCCAGCGGGATAATATTAGCAACACCCTCATTTGGATTCTTGCTACTGATTTTGTTAAATATCAGACTATAATCCTGCAAAACCGCCTTTCGTGATGGCGGCAAATAGCCCATCCTTTTCCTCATTCGTTCTGGGTTCATATTTGAACCATAAGCAAAATAGCGTTTTTTATTCATTTGTTCTAATATATCAACATGGGTATCAACAACTTTCAAGTTTTCGTCGGCTAACCAGGCTCGGCTCTCCGTGTATAATTGCTCGACACGTTCTAAGGCAACTCGCAAATAATAATATACCAAGGGCAACCATAAAGGATTGCCCCTACAATTGCTGATGCATGTAGGGGCAATCCCTTGTGGTTGCCCTTGGTATATTATTACTGCTCTCCTGCATTAGGTGATTTCAAAAATCTGTTTGGCTTCAGCCAATGACTTCACAGAAATAATTTTATCTAGCCAATTATCTAACTGTTCGATGTCATCAGTTTTCTGAATCCGGAGCACGATGCTATCAGGGAGACGGCTGAATTTGCGGCGTAATTGACGAATAAGTGTTCGCTGCATGTGACTTAGAGCACCCTTTTTTTCTCCACGTATCATTCTATCAGCCAAAGCCTCTTGGATTGTGGAGATTTTCACCATCGCTTCGGGCGTTTCTCGGAAAAATTGGTCAATAATTGGCCAAGTGTCTTCACGTATCATTGGTTTCATTTGTTTTACCTCCAAAATTTTTCGCCAGATGACTTCGGGATCAGTCGCAATGCCGATGTCTATTATCAGTTGAAGATAATCTTTAAGGCCCTCATGTAGACATAAAGAGATAAATTGTTCCAGCTTTTTTCCTCGTGCCAGTGGCAAAAGTGGGTAATTTTTCTCAACTAACGCCAGTTCGCTGGGATAGATAATCCATTGTTCGAGTCTTTCTTGACAGTGGTAGATGCCATCATCAATTGGGACAAATCCAAATTGTTCTTCGGGTGCCAGAATTTTATCTGGTCGAGTCACGCAAACAATGGTTAGCGTTCTACGGATAGGGTGGCGGGGATCGTCTGTCTGCGACTCTCCCTTATCGAGAGAATCCAGTGCGCCCAGTCCCCAAGCCCGCATCATAATCAGGTTGTAGTTTTTCACAGTCAACGGGTCTTTAATGCCTTTAAGTTCAATGGCATTGAGCCGTCGAAACTGGGCAAAAACGCTATTCTGTAATCGCGTTTGATCAGAAT
>LUTY01000229.1 GCA_001640045.1 Candidatus Thiomargarita nelsonii
TTCATCCCAAAAATGTAAGTAGTTTTCAATCTTTTATAAAGGAATTATTGAATACTGAACCACAAGAGTTGTATCATCGTCAGATGAAACGTGCTGAAGAAGATAAAAGCATGACGACTTCAAGATTAGGTTTGCTAACGATGATTGATGGTTATAATAAGTTATTATTGTGACAACAATGGCACAATTGAGCCTTTAATTCAGCTTATCAGTTTTCCTCAGTACTGGATTGAGGTTTTTTGAGACTGATTGATAATTTGGGAACGAATGGATGGAAATTACAACGACAGAATATAGCGTCAAATACGATCCAGAAGCGGACACTATTTATTTGCAAGGAACTCTGCTACTCTATGGTCAGGAGTATCAACCCATTAGGCAATTTTTAGAACAAGTGACTGCACTTTCTCCCGTTCTGCTTAAGCTTAACTTACGACAGCTAAAGGCGCTTAATAGTTCAGGTATCTCCATGTTAGGAAGATTTGTGTTCGCTCTGGATCAGAAAAAAAATATCCAATTAATCTTAGAATGCTCTCATAAGATTGCTTGGCAAGAAAAATGGGCCAAGAATTTTCAACTGTTGATGCCTCGTTTAACGTTAGAATGGGAATAGTGTCGGAGAGCGGACATCAGGTATTTTGGAGTCGGCCAGATTTATCTTGGACTTAGGCGATAAATCTGGCCGACTCCAAAACAAAACGATGATTTAACATCTTTAGGCGATGCGAACCAGCCTAGAGATATTCTGATAACGAATCAAAGGGGTTCAAAGTGTTAAATGCAAAACCCATTAGTATACTTATTGTCGATGACAATAAAAATAACCTATTCAGTTTGCATAGTCTCATTGAAAAATACTTTAAAAAGGTTCAAGTGATTGAGGCTAACAACGGTATAATCGCTTTAAGTATTCTTCTGAAACGGAAAGTGGATTTGATTTTCCTTGATATACAAATGCCACAGATGGATGGTTTTGAAACGGCTAAAATTATCAAAACGCGACAAAAAACACGGCATATTCCGATCGTGTTTCTAACAGCCGCTTATAAGTCAGCAGACTTCCAAAAAAAAGGTTATGATGTTGGTGCTGTTGATTACTTAACTAAACCTATTGATACCGAACAACTCATTGCGAAAATTAGGACTTATTTGCGCTTAATTGAACAAACGGGTCAACAGTTGCTGAATGATCAAAAGGAACAAAATGTTCAAGAACGCATTGCTGATCTTGTTTTAGAAGCCAAGCAGTCACTTAAAGAAGATATTGTCTTCAAGCGGCAGCAGATAGAATATCTAAAGCGTGAACTCAATACCTCACTCAAGCTGATTATTAATTATAATCAAATTATTGAGACACAAGCCAGTGGCTTAGGGTATAACGAGTTACTATCCGATATTGAAAAAATTGGCTTAGAGAGTAAACAAATGCTCGATTTGGTCAAGAAAGTGTTGGATAGCAAATTGAAAAGGGTCCGTTGAATAGGC
>LUTY01000230.1 GCA_001640045.1 Candidatus Thiomargarita nelsonii
CTGGACGTCTCGCCCTGTAAGGCACGCATCAAGGGTAACTTATCGGGCGAATAGGATTTATAGCTACCCGCCTGATACATGACTTCTTCCGCAAGGTTTTTGCCAAAAATCTGTTGTGCTCTTTGATTGAGGTAATAGGGTTTACCCTTCGCATCAACGACTTGCACTCCAACCGGCATGGCTTCTAGGAATTGTCTGAGCCTTTTTTCATTTTCCTTTGCAAGGCGCAATGCTGCCGCTTGGAGTTCTTTGATTTGAATATGTGTTTTGAGTCGCGCAAGCAGTTCATCTTTGGAAAACGGCTTGGGCAGATAGTCATTTGCCCCGGATTCCAATCCCGCCACTAAATCGGCGACTTGATTTTTCGCTGTCAACATTAAGATGGGCATTTCATCCGCGTTCCACTTTTCACGGAGTTTTTGCGCCACTTCATAACCCGTCATTTTGGGCATCATCACATCCAGCAAAATGGCATCCGGTTTTAAACCTTTTTCTATCAAAGCCAAGGCTTCGGGACCATCGTTCGCTTGAACAATGTGATAGTTTTGTAAAGATAAGTAGTTGTTAAGTACCTGTAAATTCACAGGTTCATCATCCACGACCAAAATTTTCATTTGATCGCTTGTCAGCTTGTCTGGCTGTGTTGAAGTGTCTATCTCTTCAAGACTAGAAGATACATGGATAGTTGATAACTGAGAACTAGGTGCTTGTTCCTCTGAAATCGGTATCGTAAAGAAAAACTGTGATCCAACGCCCACTTGAGAGTCCATCAAAATTTTTCCACCGTGTAATTCCACCAATTGTTTGGTGACGGTTAAACCTAAACCGGTGCCACCGTATTCTCTAGCCGTTCCGCCCTCGGCTTGTTCAAAGGATTCAAAAATTTGGTCGAACTTGTCTGGAGAAATGCCGATGCCGGTATCAGACACGGTCACTTCTAACGCATGATTGACGACTTTAGCCGAAATTTCGACGCGCCCGCTGTCCGTGAATTTTATCGCATTACCCACTAGGTTATGGAGAATTTGCAGCAAACGGTTTTCATCAGCCTTGGCTGGTGGCAAATCAG
Source organism: Candidatus Thiomargarita nelsonii (assembly GCA_001640045.1). Classification (GTDB taxonomy): domain Bacteria; phylum Pseudomonadota; class Gammaproteobacteria; order Beggiatoales; family Beggiatoaceae; genus Thiomargarita; species Thiomargarita nelsonii_A. The sequence continues at coordinate 1,070 of LUTY01000230.1, forward strand.
ACGCGATCGCGTTAACCAGTTGCAGCTCTTTTTTGGCAACCAGCGGTTGGCTCAAAGTGAGCACGACATCAACCATTTCTCGTAGAGCCACCGGTTTGAGTTGCAGTTCAAGTGTATGGTGTTTCAGTTTGGAAAAATCGAGAATGTCATTGACTAAAGTCGATAAACGTTTGCCACTACCCACAATCATGGCAAGATTGGCTTTGGTTTTGTCGGATAATGCACCAGTAGCACCGTCTATCAAGGATTCGGCAATACCGATAATGCCGTTGAGGGGGGTGCGTAATTCGTGAGAGGTATTGGCTAAAAATTCATCTTTCAGTTGATCGGCTTGTCTTAATTGCTCGTTGATGGCTTGTGTACGTTCTAATTTTCTCTGTTGTGTGATGACATAAGCTATAATCACACTTAAAGC
>LUTY01000231.1 GCA_001640045.1 Candidatus Thiomargarita nelsonii
GCTTGGAATAATTCTTCCGCCCGTTTGACAGGCAGCCACAATGCACAAGTCTGCTCTCCATCACTGGAGGCTTCCACAGAGAGCAACAATTGTTCTGTGACACCTGGCAACAGTGTTGGCATTTGCAGATTGACAACTTCTTTGGGATTTGCCATGGCAACCGCCGGTATTTTCAGACTCGTGGCAACAAATTCTATACCCGGTAAAGCAAGCGCAATCCGCTCTTTTTGAGTGGTTTCAGGTAATAAACCTCGAGCCGCTTTTGCCAATTCTGTTGCTGTCAACAAGGATTCATCAGCTTGTGTAATGGAAATCTGCTGTTGACCATGCAACAATACCGTGCCATGCACAATCAAGCAAATGTCAGATGAAACCGGTTTTCTCGGTCGTTTTTTAACAAACTGTTTGGGAAATTTGATTTTCATTTGTCGTTTTTCAGATAAACACGTCCAAGATAAATCTTGGACTCCTAATAAATTTATTCAGTCTCAAGGTGGAAAATATTCTCAGGCGATGCTATCCAGACCCTATCACGCAAGGATTCATCCTGCGTTTGCTCAAGAATTTTTTCCTGTTTTTTAGCACAGTCTTGCGCTTCGGTTTCGGTCAAAAAGGCACCAATCAAGTTCTCCGGCGAAAGTATCGTATCCATAGACTCGCCATTTTTTATTTGACATCAGCAGCACTCCTCAAGTCAGGAGTCCAAAATTTATTTTGGACGGCTCGTCCAAGATAAATCTTGGACTCCTATTTAACTCATACGAAAGATTTTGCCCTTTGGAGTAAACGGCAACTGGGCACCGACTGGGATCAGAAAAGCATGATCTCGACGAATCCTGACGCGATCACAAAAACCATCCGTGATCACGAGAATTGGGCCATTTTTGGGAAAATCCTCCGCCCTCTCTAGCAAATCAATGCCCGGTTGTAATACCGTTCCGCCACGCCCTCGAACTTTGACTTTTCCAGCAATGGCTTCAGGTGCCATATAGCCTTGGTCATAATGATAGGCATCACAAAAGACGACTCGCACCAATGGCACTTCTTTATATAAACTATAAGAGGCAATGGCTCCCAACGCTTTGGCCAAAAGTTTCCGATCCATGCTCCCCGAGGTATCCAGTACTACTCCAAAAGTACGTCCTTCCTCTGTATCTTCAAAGGGTGCCCAACGGGGGCGAGGTATATCTGGTGTAGAGGATTGCCGCCGACTCGGACGTGCATAAGTACGCCGTTTTTCGAGTGGCTTAATATAGTTGTCAAACCACTTGGCTAATGCCACATCCCAAGGAATCGGGGGATGGGAGAGTGCATTGATCTCTTCCACGAGGCTCGCAGGCAGTAAGCCGCGACGGCTTTGATGATATTCAAGCCCCTCCATCAGGCAGCGCCGGTAGAATTCATCAAGATCGACACCTTCATCATTTTGCCACCAATCAGGCGATCCGAGAATATCTCCCAGCCCGATTCCTCGCATTGTCGC
>LUTY01000232.1 GCA_001640045.1 Candidatus Thiomargarita nelsonii
GATTTCAAACTCGCTCCCTTGATCTTCTTGGCTGCGGACGCTAATCTGACCATTCATCATTTCAACCAATCGTTTGGTAATGGCAAGCCCCAATCCCGTGCCGCCATATTTTCGGGTACTTTGACCATCCTGTTGTTGGAAAGATTCAAAAATAATATCTTGTTGATCTTCGGGAATACCGATGCCAGTATCCGCCACTGCGATAATTAAATCAACTTTGCGACTGTCATTTTCTTGAGAGCGTTTTTTATGGGCACTCAGTTTGATGTATCCCTGTTCGGTAAACTTGATGGCATTACCGAGCAGATTGAATAGCACTTGCCTGAGCCTCGTTTGATCCAGTACCAGTGTTGGTGGTAAGTCTTTATCAATGTCTACAATGAATTCTAGCCTTTTTTCGGCTATTTTGACGGCGAAAATCTGTTCTAATTCTGTCAAAATGAGAATCGGATTGATAGGCTCAGACTGAATCGAAAGCCGCTCTGCCTCAATTTTTGAGAGATCAAGTATATCATTAATCAAAGTGAGTAGCGTTTTCCCGGCAATTTGAATTGAGGAGAGATAACTTTTGTGTTTTTTTTCTGTAATGAGTGAGGATAACAATTCCGAAAAACCGATGATGGCATTCAATGGGGTGCGTATTTCATGGCTCATGTTGGCCAGAAATTCGCTTTTGGCACGATTGGCGGTCTCAGCAACCTCTTTGGCTTGTTTTAAGGCTTTCTCTCGCGCCTCAGCTTGCTTTTGTAAATTTCGCAAGGCAAGATGGGTTTCAACACGGGCTAACACTTCCTCAAACTGAAATGGCTTGGTCACGTAATCCACTCCACCAATAGAAAAAGCTTTAACTTTATCCAGTACTTCATTTAAGGCACTGATAAAGATAATAGGGATGTTGCGGGTTCGTTCATCGACTTTCAGGTGTTCGCACACTTTGTAGCCGTCCATGTCGGGCATTTTGATGTCAAGCAAAATTAGGTCTGGAGGTTCTGCCTGCGCTGTCGATAGGGCATGACGACCACTTGATGCCGGTCGAACTTGATAACCCCGTTCGCTTAATATTTTGATTAATAGGCGTAAATTAGCAAGAGCATCATCTACGATTAAAATGTTGGCTTTGGGTGGGTTTTCTTTAGTCATTTTTTTTTTTAATAAATAGATTAATCAGGCCTTCCTATCCGACGCAGAGCGTCGGGGCAGGCATTCCCAACCTGAGGTTGGGAACGAGAACAAACATGAGAGTTATTCTATGACGGTTTGATGTTTGTTAAAACTTCTATTATAAATACTACGAGCCAGTTCAAACAGAAATCCTTGCTCTTTTTTTCCATAAGCATTAAGCCAAAAACTATATTTGAATACGACATTTTGGTTATTATCTATGGTGGTGCCGCGATCATACAATCTCACGGGCGACAAGCCATGCCAAAACATTTGAAATAGCCCAGTGACATAATCAAACTCTACTTGATTATTGATCAT
>LUTY01000233.1 GCA_001640045.1 Candidatus Thiomargarita nelsonii
TCGGGATATGTTTAAAAACAAAGGAGAAAAAAAATAGATGTTAAATCCAGTTAAAGTTGGCATACTGGGATTAGGTACGGTTGGTGGTGGCACAGTGCATGTGTTACAGCAGAATGCCGAAGAAATTGCCCGCCGTGCTGGACGTGGGATTATCGTTACCCATGCTTGCGCTAAAGAATTGAATAAAACTCATCCGTATACTACTGATGACATTGTGCTAACGGAACAATTGACGGATCTTGTTAATAATCCCGAAATAGAGATTATTGTCGAACTGTTAGGCGGCACCACTATAGCGCGAGACATGACATTGCAAGCCATCGCCAATGGTAAGCATGTGGTGACGGCTAATAAAGCTTTGATTGCTAAACATGGCAATGAAATTTTTGCTGCTGCACAAGATAAAGGTGTCATGGTTGCCTTTGAAGCGGCAGTTGGCGGGGGCATACCGATCATTAAAGCAGTACGCGAGGGCTTAGCCGCCAACGAAGTTGAGATGGTGACAGGTATTATTAATGGTACCTGCAATTTCATTTTAACCGAAATGCGCGATAAAGGCAGTGATTTTGCCGATGTGTTAGCTGAGGCGCAACGTTTAGGCTATGCGGAAAGAGATCCCACTTTTGATATTGAAGGCGTTGATGCCGCCCATAAATTAACGATTTTAGCCTCTATTGCTTTTGGTATTCCCTTGCAGTTTGATAAAGTCTACATGGAAGGCATTACCAAAATCACCCCAGAAGATGTGCAATATGCAAACGAATTAGGGTATAGAATCAAACATTTAGGTATTACTAAGCGCACGAAAAAAGGTATTGAGCTACGTGTGCATCCGACTTTTATTCCCAATAAACGTTTGCTGGCTAATGTTGAAGGTGTGATGAACGCCGTTTTGGTTGAATCCGACGCGCTAGGCGCATCACTTTATTATGGCGCGGGTGCTGGCGCACTACCGACTGGCTCTGCGATAGTCGCCGATTTAGTCGATGTCACGCGCACACTGACAACCGATCCCGGTAATCGAGTGCCACATCTTGCCTTTCAACCGAATGCCTTGGTTGATTTGCCGATTGTACCTATAGACGAGATAGAAAGTTCTTATTATTTACGTCTGTCAGCCTTGGATAAGTTGGGTGTACTGGCACATGTGACAAATATCCTGAGTGATAATGGTATTAGCATTGAAGCCATTATCCAAAAAGAGCCCATTGGCGGTGCTGAACATGTCTCAGTTGTCATGCTAACTCATCAAGTGGTAGAAAAACAATTAAATCGTGCTATCCTGGCGATCGAAAGTTTAGAGGGTATCATTGGAAAAGTGACTCGTATTCGTTTGGAAATGTTGGCAAGTTGAGATCAGGGGAAAATCCTACCCCTTTTATACAAGCTTCAACCCCCCTTTCGATTTGAATTAAGGTATTTAACCCAAAATGAAAACCCTTAAAATCATTATCCTAGCACTATTGCTTGTCACCAACTCA
>LUTY01000234.1 GCA_001640045.1 Candidatus Thiomargarita nelsonii
CGCCACGGTGGCTAGTGTGAGTGAGACGGGCGTAGGAGCCGACACAGGTGGAACGGATACGGGGACTGGCACTTGTGGTGGCACCGGTTGAGAGACTTGACTACCTTCAGCAACAGCAAACACAAAATCGCCTCGTGATAAATCATAATCTTTAATTTTCCCATATTGCTGCGTTTGATCAGTATGTTGCGGCACTTTGCTCTATAAATACAGTCCCAATTCTTGTCCTGTTACATAACCATCTTTAGTTAGATCACCCAAACCATAACGCAAAGCATCAACAAAGACAGGCGTAAAAACACTTTTAGCCGGCACAGTTTCGTTAGCACTCCCCGCAGTGATAAATTGGCGTACTGGTAGTCTAGCCATTTTGCTGATTTGTCGTGGAACCTTAGGCCGTACCTTCGCCTTAAACACTGTCCCCGAAAAACAACTATCAAATAAAAACAAGGCATGTTTCGCCGTCATCCGCCGTGCCATAGCGAGAATTTCAGTCATTGTCAACGCTTTTTGTAAAAAGCCTTTTTCATCAAAATCGGGATTGGGCGCGTCAGTCGGGACAATATAGCCCTTACCTTTGTGTGTCTCTCCATGCCCAGAATAGAAAAACAACAGACGATTGTTTTCGTCAAAACCATACTGGTTGATAAATATCTCAAAACGATTCCTTAATTGACGGGCATTGAGATTAAGCGACTTTTCAACCTGAAATCCATTATTTTTCAAAAGGCTTTGGACTTGTTGCAACTCGCCGGGGATAGTTTCTAAATCAGGCCAACCATTGGTGTAATCACTTTCGCCAATCAGGAGTGCATAGCTACCTGTGTACGAAGACAAGATCGATTGTCCTTCCGTCTCTAGTCGTATTACACTCGCACGCGATCTAGTAGTCCGACTCTCCTCGTTAGGCAGTGGTATCGTATTGCAAGCCAATAACAGGCTTAACAATAGGACGAGAGTAAAATTTAAAAGTCGCATGTCGCTTTCTCCTTATCTATAGCTAGCGTAGAACGCACCCTACGCTGGCTGTACTTTTTTTGAGATTAACATTGAGAATATCATAATGGCTTGTTAATATGCCATTGAATAAACTGAGAGAGAAAAAATAATGATGCAATTACCACCATTAGAAAGTGGTGACCGCTTGACACGTCCTCAATTTGAGTGGCGTTATCATGCTATGCCTCACAACAATAGAAAAGCGGAACTCATTGAAGGAGTAGTTTATATGGCTTCACCATTGCGATATGAAAGTCATGGTAAACCTCATGCTATGATAATGGCGTGGTTGTCTGCCTACTGGGTTGCAACCAGCGGAGTTGATTTAGCAGATAATACCACTGTGCGCCTAGACTCGGATAACGAACCACAACCGGATGCTTTGTTGCGCTTAGAAAAAGGACAATCGTGGATTAGTGATGATGATTATGTCGAACCCGAATTGATAGTCGAAGTGGCGGCTTCTAGCGCGTCTTATGATT
>LUTY01000235.1 GCA_001640045.1 Candidatus Thiomargarita nelsonii
AACGACTTTGTTTCTTCGTTTGAGCGAGAAACCACCAATTTGTATTTGATTTTAAAAGCTTGGGTATGGTTTGTTTAGATCGATCCCGTCACGCAATGAGCCGCGTAGTATAAAGGCGTGGTGATTGAACTCTAGCTCGGTTAATAGGCTTGAAAATTCGTCAAAAGTTGAGAATTCTTGCAGGGATATAAAGCCGTGCTTTGCGTTTTTGAAGTGGCTGATTTTGTCACGCTCGCCTTGGTTGCGTCATTTACCCTTGAAAGCGGGTAAGCCGCCTATTTATCTTTATGATGGGCGTAAAAAATTTAATCAATCGGTTCATTATGCGGTTATTGATATTGATGTTGGCAAGCGAGATTTACAACAATGTGCTGATGCGGTGATTAGATTTCGGGCGGAGTATCTTTATTCCAAGGCGGATTACAACGCCATCCATTTTAATTTCACCAGCGGCGATGAAGCTTCTTATCTGAAATGGCGGCAGGGTTATCGTCCATTGATTAAAGGCAACAAGGTGAAATGGCGTCAAACCCGACGTTTCGATCCATCTCGCCGCAATTTTCAACAATATACCAACATTGTTTTTAGTTATGCGGGCAGTTATTCACTGAGCAGAGAACTCAAACCGGTTAAAAAACTCAATCAAATGAAAATCGGTGATATTTTCATCAAGGGTGGTTTTCCGGGACATGCTGTGATTGTGGTTGATATGGCGATTCATAAAACCACAGGCAAGAAGCTGTTTTTATTAGCACAAAGTTATATGCCAGCACAAGATGTCCATATTTTAGTCAATCCCTTAAATGGAAATTTGTCGCCTTGGTATGAATTGGAATTTGGAGAGACGCTTTATACGCCTGAATGGCGTTTTAGCCGCGAGCAATTGAAAAGATTTTGATGGGGGTATTTTTAAGCTGGGCAACCACAAGGGATTGCCCCTACGATCCGTCATGTCAGGTAGGGTCAATGCCATATAATAGTTCGCCCTGACTGTTAAAGTAACCTTCAATCATATTCGACCACAAGCCCCGGTTTCGTTTAAACACATTTCCATGATTTTTGCGCTTGGATGTTTTTGCCGCGCTTTTTGGAAACAAACTTCTGAATCTGGATCAATAAAATAGTCCCCACTGTCTGGCTCAATATGAATTGACCAACCATAATGATCAGCTCTTAATTGAGGAGCAACTTGGTCAAAAATGGCTTGACAACGTTGGCCAAAAGCCTTATTTTCCGCCTTACGTCGTGCGATTTCTTCTTTAGAAAGTCGCGGTATATTGGGGAAAAGAGGGCTACCTGCTGGTACTTTTCTTTTTGATTTGGGTTTGGTTTCCATCATATCATTTCTCCCGCCGCTGATGATGGTTTGTCCGTTGGGTGTGAAGGTGTAGGATGTGTGACCATAACCATCAGTACTACCGCGTTCAATGCTGGCAATAGTGCCGTTTTGGTTTTTAATGTCAAGGATGGCATCATAACC
>LUTY01000236.1 GCA_001640045.1 Candidatus Thiomargarita nelsonii
GCCTATCCCAGCACCCAGTTTCACATAAGGATCATCATCCTCATCAGCACCAAACAGTCGACGGTGTCCTAGATCGAGAGAGCCATAACCAAATAATTGGCTGGTGTTGTTGAAATACTTATTGCCATCGGTTGATGCCAACAATTTATAACCCCTTTGAGTAGAGGCATCTTTACTTCCACCTCTGCTGAAATCAGTTTGACCATCCAACCTGAGATTCCACGTAAAAGGTAAGGTACTAGAAGTCAGATCATAATACCCTAAAGCAGTTCCATCAAAACTGGTTTGATCCTGATTTCCAGAATTTAAACGAAATTGACCAGTAATGTAAGCTTCATCATAAAAACTATCAGGCTCAACATAATCGGTCATTTCAATTGCCATTGTACTTATTGGTATAAATAATGCACTGGCTACAAACCTATGAGCATTTCTAAACATTTAGTTCTCCTCTGATTGTAGTGCGCTCAAACATAAGTCAGCGTACTTAGTTTAAAAGTTGCGCACATAATATCATAGATTTCGTTTGAAATAGAATTTTTTTTGTATTACTTTTTTTTTTATTATTTATTACTGTTTTTTTATTAATTAATATTACCTAAAAATGGCAGTCCGCTTGTAAATTATTGAAAGTAAAATATAAAAAATTTTATGTGGGTGAACGCGAAATATTCCAACTCATTGTTATAGTTATGAATTCATAATATGATTGCCATTTTTAGGTATTAATTATTTTCTGGTTCCCACGCGCTAGCGTGGTAACCCAGTTTGGACGCGCCAGCGTCCCGTCCACTCGACGCTTTTGCTATTATCATCGATATCATCTTCAGCATGCGTTAAAGTCACGGTGAAATTTGCCATGATTTGATTTGACAAATAATAGCGGAAAGTTGAGCTTAGCTCGTTGGTTATCAGATCTTTGGTATTGTCTTCGGTGGGGAAAAGGCCATTAAACTCCCAGATATTTTCCCAATCGATTCGATCTGATAGCTCATAAGTGAGCGACATTCTATTACGAGCTCTATGAGTCAGATCATCCTCCCATATGGTAGAATATTCTGCTAATTCAATGAATTGTAATGTATATCCCATAGGGACTGCGTACTCAAAAGCCAGATCCAGCGAAGGATCACTTTCGCTGCCATCATAATTAGATGCAATGTATCCCGCACCTGCTTTGATCAACCAACCATGTTTACGAATGCCTATTTTTTCATTGAATAAGACATCATGTATTTTAAGAACACCCACAGCACCAAGTGCATTGCCTTTCAAAACGCCAGCGCCTTGTAAAATCTTTTCGATTTCTGCAACCCAGTGTTGTTTGTAATCCCTAAAACCATATCGGCTTTTGAATTCACTTTCTTTCGCGATAATGTTAGCCAGTTCCAAATAAGTACGGTCGTCTATTCTCCCTGTGATAACTCCATACTCTTTCAGTTCTTCCACAAAACGCAAGACATCTGCGAGAGGGGTTG
>LUTY01000247.1 GCA_001640045.1 Candidatus Thiomargarita nelsonii
GGGATCAATCCATTTATTTAATGCTGCATGATCTTTGATGTTTTGCTTTGATTTCTCTTTATAAAATATTTTTGCAAAAGCGTTGATTTCTTCTGGGCGGATGATTTGAAATTGTTCAATCTTGCTTTGCAAGGTGTAAAGTTGGTTAGGATCAGTGGGCTGATCAATGTTTGTCATTTCAAAGTAGGGCTTGAAGCTGTTTTTAATGTCTTCTATGTCATTGACAAAATCGAGTATAAATGTGTCTTCTTTGCCGGAGTAGGTGCGATTGACGCGGGATAAGGTTTGCACTGCTTTTAATTCTGCCAGTTTTTTGTCAATAAATAGGGTATGCAATAGGGGTTCGTCAAAGCCGGTTTGATATTTTTCGGCTACAATGAGTATTTGATAGTTTGGTGTGTGGAATTGTGCGGGCAATTGTTTTTCACTAAAGCCATTCATGTTGGCTTCTGTGTAGTCATTTTCAACTGTTCCCGAAAAGGCGACGAGTGTTTTGATGTTGGTGTATCCTTTATTTTTTATATATTTATCAAATTTTTGTTTGTAGCGCACGGCTTGTAATCGGCTGGCGGTGACGAGCATGGCTTTGGCTTTGCCTCCGATCTTGGCTTGCGTAAAGCGTTTAAAGTGTTCCACCATGATTTCTGTTTTTTGTTCTAAATTGTGTGGATGCAGTTTGATAAAGCGAGCAATAGCGCGTTTGGCTTTTTTTTCATCTAGGGTGGGATCATCTGCCGTTTTTTTAGATAATTCATAGTAGGTTTTATAGGTGGTGTAGTATTTTAGGACGTCGTGTATAAATCCTTCTTCAATCGCTTGTCGCATTGAGTAGAGGTGAAATGGTTCGCCAAACATTTGTAATGTTTTGTGTTTTGGGGTGGCGGTGAAGGCTAAAAAGCTGATATTGGGTTGTTTGCCGTGTCGCTTAATTTCTTTTAATATGAAGTCTTCGGTGTTTTCTTCTTTGCCGCCTAGCACTACGCGCAAGTTTGCGGCACTTTGTCCACTTTGGCTGCTGTGGGCTTCGTCTTTTCCGGCAGAAGTGGCAGCGCGTACACGTATTGGGGATGCTTATACGACAATATTACAAGATATTGTCACAACGCCCTATATTGCGCCCGACAATACCAGCGTTTATGCACAGTACACCATTCAGGTAGACAATAGGAAAAGCGTGTTAGAAAAGTTGAAGGCACAAGGGATTCCTACGGCGGTTCATTATCCCATTCCGCTGAATCTGCAACCGGCATTTGCTCATTTGAATCAAACAAAGGGGCGTTTTCCTGTCGCGGAAAAAATAGCTGAAAGGGTGGTGAGTTTACCAATGCATCCTTATTTGAGCGAAGTAGAACAAATAAAAATCTGTGAGATTATTAAAAATGGCTAGTTTTTTCTGGCTCCCACGCGCCAGCGCAATACCATTAAATTAATATGACAATCTTAAATAAATCCTATTTGTATAAGTTATTTACGATTTTTCAGGTGTTGGAGTACATTTGCAGTCCAACTAAACTAACGAGATAAGCTAATGGGATTAATACACGCAGAAATCGAATTAATTAGTGGCGATGATTTAGCATTAAATAGGAGAGGGTTTATTAAACCTGATGAAATCAAGCGAATTAAAGTTTCTGCTCTGGTAGATACAGGTGCTTATATGCTGTCAATCAACGAACAGATTAAGCTGCAATTAGACTTACAGGTATTAGATGAGCAGGAGGCGGAATTGGCAGATGGCACCCTCCGTAAAGTGAATATTGTCGGTCCTGTTGAGATACGGTTTGAAAATCGAAGAACAACGGTAGATGCTGTAGTTTTACCTAATGAGACTGAAGTATTATTAGGTGCTATTCCTATGGAAGATATGGATGTACTAATTGATCCGAAAGCACAGAAATTAATTGTCAATCCCGCTCATCCATACTTGGCCAAAAAATCTTTGAAGTAAACTGTAAATATATCCGACGTTCCGCACACCTTTATCCAGAATCGGAATATAATTGTTCATAATCTTTTCCCAACAGCCTCAGCAATTCCAATTGGTATTCATTCAGATTCAAAACTAGCTCAAGTGATATAAAACTTTAAAAAATGCCGCTAATAATTTGAATTTACAAATTAATTAATTTTTCAATGCGTAAGTCCTACATTAGTTAAACTCTCAGGTACTCGGCTAAACCAAAAGAATTCATTCATTAAACCTGCGGTTTTTGCCATGTACAAAGCACTATCAGCAACAATATATTCTAGTTTAAAATCGCTTCTCAGTTGCCCGATATGGTTTTGAATCGTCTTACGGAAACTCTCTTTATCACTATTATTACCGCACAATGGTTTCATCAGTAAAGGAATACTTGCCTGACGTTCCGAGATGAATTGCAATACCACTTGGTTTAGATCGGGACGGTGATCCCGACTATATCCCTTGGTAATATGCACTACCCCTTCTTCTGGAACGTTGTCACTATTGTATTTTCCATCCAGGTGAAAACCGGTGGCATCTAAATGTCCGAATCGGCAGCTAAGTCCTAAACGCTGAATGGCTTGAGCGGCTACTATCGTATACATTTTAGTCACTCCAATTGTATACAGTTTGTCTAACGCTCTGCCCATTACATCAGAGTGATGATGTTTTGCTTCAATTTCGTTTCCCAAAAAACGTTCCACCGGCTTAACTTCAAAAAAGTGGGGCATTAGATACAAAGTCTGATTTGTAAAACCCAAACCATTTAATACCATTGCTTTAACTGCTTGGCCTATTGATACAATTCGTTTTTCTTCATCTTGATAAGTCATTTGATCAATCAAACTACCTATACCTAATTCATCATACATACGCCGCGTAAAAGCCAAGATGATCGAGGTTGTAGCTTTGATATAATTTAAAAAATGCCATTGTGCCGGTTTCTATATGAGCTGCCATATGAAGGTTTTCCTGTTTTCGAGCCTTATTATTGATTTTGCTTTCAGTTAAAATAAATTCAATTTATTAGCAATACTGGTTACTGTTTTCTACGGGCTGTGCAAACTAGCAAAATGAGATCACCCCATTGCTTTAGCTTGGGGCTGGATTTATAATAATATCAGTTGAATATTTTTTTACTGATAGTCGATGTCAAATGATTGCAATTATAGCATAGGGTGTGCGGAACGTCGGATGGTATGATGAATGCATGATAAATAATTCGACTTTTAAAATATTAGCTATTGTGTATGGGGACAGAAATGTGTATATTATTTGTCCTGATGATACCCTTAATGGTTTCGCTGAACACCCCTCAATATTGATCGGTGTGAAACTTAGCAATACATTATAATTGGATAAATCTTTATGTTAAAAAAAACCTATTTACTATGGCTATTTGGGCTGGCTTCACTTTCTCCCAATTTGCCCGCGCAGACTGACTGCAGCAAAGTAACCCAAATCCTGAGCAGTGAGTGCAAAGCCCTTATCGCGCTCTATAATAACACCAATGGCTCACAATGGAAGAATAACAAGGGCTGGCTTGTAACGAATACGCCTTGTAGTTGGTATGGAATACAGTGTAATAATGGACATGTGACAAGATTGTACCTACACTACAACCAACTCAGTGGTTTCATCCCCGCAGAAATCCAAGGGCTGAGCTATTTGGATGTTCTCAATCTAAAGAACAACGCTCTGTGTGGCGATATCCCAGTTGAGTTTATGAAGCTGGTGTATTTGGATTCTAAGCCTATGAATGATTTAAACTTAGATAACAACCACTTAACGGCTTATGATCCAAAACTGCACAAGTGGCTTGATGAGCGAACACCTGGTTGGGATAATAGCCAAACTCCCTGTCCCGTTGCACAGAACACTGTACAATTCACGGCAGCCGCCTATAACCGGAATGAAAATGGTAAAACAGTAACTCTCACTGTAAGCCGTGTCGGTGATGGTGCCGTTTCTGTGAACTGCAAATCATCAGATGCTAGTGCGACAGCAGG
>LUTY01000238.1 GCA_001640045.1 Candidatus Thiomargarita nelsonii
GCTTATGCTTATCACAAACGGCATAAGAAACCAGCGGTATCCATCCGATCAAGATAATTAGAAGTATTTTAGGCATTAAATAAAAGCTCCTTTGTGGTTGGTGAAAAATTTTATTGGATTGAATACCAAAAATCATATTGGTATCCAAATTCTAGCCAATCCCAAGTGTAGTGCAAAATGGCTTGTTCACCCGCACTGCGTTGCACACAAGCCATTCTCGCGGCTAAGGCTTTTAAATCCAGATAGACATTGAGGATTTGTCTAATGGGTGTTTGGGGTGTTAATGTGTTTAACACTTCGCATTTTTTCAGATCGTAAATCGTCGAATATTGAAAAGCTTCTGGGGGTTTTTTAAGCCCCAATTGTTGATAACAACGGACTACTGGCGTTACTTCCTGAGAAGTCTTTTTTTGCAATAAAGACGACCATTTTGGCAATGAATCTTTGATGTCTTGAGCTAAGGTTTTCCCGATAGTGCCCATATCTTGGCGAAATTTTTCCAATGTGCAATCTACCGTGTTAATAATGTATTCTGTCCGATTAAAAAACAGATTGACATCAGTACGGAACATTTGACGAAAATCATCCAGCTTTGTGAAAGTGTGATCAATGATCTCGGTTTTGACTGTCTTGACTGTATCATCAGTGATTTTTTGGACAGTGTGAGCGGCATAGTCAATCATATCGGCTTTGATTTTAGCCAGGGTTTGATCACGAAATTGTTCGGCGCGATCAAAGGTATAGGTAATGAGTTCTTGCTTGATTTTATCGACGCTTTTATCGGTGAGTGTTTGGAAAGTCTGAGCGGCATAGTCAATCATATCGGCTCTGATTTGCGCCACGGTTTGATCACGAAAGGTTTCAGCCCGCTCAAAGCTGTAAGCAATTAAGTTTTGCTTGATTTTTTCTACGCTTTCATCGGTCAGGGTTTGGAAAGTATTAGCCGCATAATCAACAATATCAGCTCTAATTTGCGCGACAGTTTGATCACGAAAAGTTTCGTGATAAGCTCTTGTTTGGCTTTATCAATGGTTTCATTCGCTGCTGTTTGGAATTGAGCAATGCTAGTTTGAACCAAGCCATCAATTTGTTTAAGGCGTTCTTTGATGATTTCATCTGCTTGTTTTAAGCGAGCATCAGCCATTTGGTCTGTTTGCTTCAATAGCATGTCAATATCCCGGAGAAGTGGCTGAATTTTGTCATCAAATAAGGTATCCATGACTAATTGAAATTCTTGACGAAGCCCTTCTCCGACTTGTTGTCCATAAGCTTTCCAATCAATAGAATTAAGGACTAGAGCAAGTGGTAAAATGACTAAAAAGAATCCGCCTAAGAAAATGACTGTATTAGACGAAAGTTTTAGGTTTAGATCAACAGCCGTTTTGATTGGAATATGAATAAAAGTATCATCTTCCGCCAACCAGTTCATCATTTTCACCCCTAAATCAAGATTACCAC
>LUTY01000239.1 GCA_001640045.1 Candidatus Thiomargarita nelsonii
GGGGGGGGCTTAATTTGATGGGATGGATTTGGAGTCCAAAGCTTTAGTTTTAGGGCGACTGTCACACGGGACGCTGGCGCGTGGGAACCATAAAAATTCCTCGTTCCCACGCTCTGCGTGGGAATGCCTGCCTCGACGCTCTGCGTCGATATTTTAAAAAAACACTTTTAGCTCATCATCGGTCAATTGTAGGGCAAGTTCAACACCATACTCTTTATATTGTTTAAGGTACTCAATTTTATCGAATCCGTATTCCTCTTTTTTCACTATTATATCAATTCGCTTAAACTCGATTTTTGGATTGTTTCTTGATACAAAAATACTAGCGAGTACTTGGTCTACAATGAAGTCATTTCTAGCGATGAGAGATAAACGCTTCTGTTTGTTGATATGCTTGGCTTTGTGGTATGGCGTATATTGATCAAGGTTGCCAGCCCCCAATGAAAGTATGTAAATATCGTCGTCAGTCCACTGGTTTGCTAGTATTTCCATCAGTATATGAATGAGAGCATTGTTGTGTGTTCCTTGTCCTTCGTCTTGAAATATAGCCCCTTTCTTTCTGATTATGTTTACTGTTCCAGGTTTGTCCTCCTGGCAATATTGTTCATAGTAGTCTGGTTGGTAGTGATACCATTGATAATCATCCACGTTGATTTGTCCAAAGTAATAAGCCGCAGAAAGCCCAGACCATGACATCACATCTATCAGTGGATATTTTCCTGCCTCTTCCCAAGATTTTAGGAAATGTGTTCTCTGAGAGCAAAGGTTGAAACTGGTGCTCATAAATCGCGTTTTCAGTTCAGAAAGCTTGAGTTCGCCTAATAGGATTTGATTGCCTTCTTCATTTTGTTTATTGATCTCGATTTTGGCTATTTCTTCTAGGAAAGGCTGACGGTCATATTTGCTACAACCCCAGTTTTTGGGATTCCACAAGGATCGTCTTGTGATGAGGGTTTTGCTTTTGTCAATATACAATTGTGCCACTTTTTCTGCGGGAACGCCGGCTGCAATGGCACCCCCAATAATCGCGCCAGTGGATATGCCAGTAATCAGATCAAAGCACTCACCTAGCGGTGTATCTAGCTTTTTTTCTAAGTGCTCAAGGACGGTGGCAGGAATAATGCCCATTATGCCACCCCCATCGATTTGTAGAATTTTTTTCATGTTCAGTTGAACTTTTTGGTCGTTATTGACAATGGTATTGTACTTTAAATTAAAGTTTAATTATATATTTTAATAATGAAATTAATATCAATAATTAATCAATTAATTTATTTTATTATAATAAAATAATATTTTAAATTTACATCTATTGTTAGATGAAATGAAAATAAGAAACAGGTTCGCTAGTCTTTCAGAAAAGAGAAGTCTGGCCAACTCCTACCAAAATATCATTGATATAATTGCTATTTATTACTACACTAATAGCAATAATGAAAATGTTGTGGAGAAAAAAAATGTGGATTAATCCAACGA
>LUTY01000240.1 GCA_001640045.1 Candidatus Thiomargarita nelsonii
CTCAGTATCTATATTCATCAAATACTACTTTATCTCACTTACAACAGCGAAGAAAAACCCTTCCCATTTAGCAGTTGGCCGACAGTGATGGCATCTGATCAAGATCACGTCGTCAATCTACCAAACGAACCTGAACCCCCGCCAAAAGCGGAGTGAAAGAAAAGACTTTTCAGTTTTTATGCGTTTTGTCCATCTACATTTACACTCCGAATACTCGCTGCTTGATAGCCTTATCCGCATAAAACCCCTAGTGAAAGCAGTGCGAGAGGCGGGCATGCCCGCCTGTGGTATCACTGACCAAAGCAATCTCTTTGCCCTCGTTAAATTCTACCGTGCGGCACAATCGGCTGGGATTAAACCTATCATTGGTGTCGATGTGCGGCTACATGAGTCCTCTTCCCGACTCGTTTTGTTGTGCCAAAACGATATTGGCTATCGCAATCTCACTCGTCTCGTTTCACGCAGTTACACCGAAGGACAGGTCAAAGATGTGCCTTACTTACGTCATGCCTGGCTTAAGGGCGCGACGGAGGGCTTGATTGCACTCTCTGGGGGGCGCGAGGGCGAGATAGAACAAGCCTTGTTGGCAGGACAAGCTCAGTTAGCACGGCAACACTTGGATGAATGGAATGCTTTGTTTCCAAAGCGTTTTTATCTTGAAATGCAACGCACGGGTCGGCCTAATGAAGAGGAGGCTATCCACGCCGCTGTTGAACTCGCTTTAGAGACGGGCATTCCCGTCGTTGCCACCAATGATGTGTGTTTTCTGAACAGTGACGATTTTGAGGCGCATGAAGTCCGTGTCTGTATTCATGATAGTAATATCATCACTGATAAAAAACGCCCTCGCCGCTATAGTCCACAACAATATTTGCGTACTGGGCAAGAAATGGCGGAATTGTTTGCCGATATACCAGAAGCCATAGAAAATACTTGGCTAATTGCTCAACGCTGCAATTTAGAATTAAGCCTGGGTAAAAATTATCTACCCGATTTTCCCGACATACCCGAAGAAGAATCGGTTGAAGACTATTTCCGTCGCCATGCCAAGCTTGGTTTAGAACAACGTTTAGCCAGGCTTTTTGACAATTCCAGCGAAGAGTTTGCCGAGCAACGCCGCCCTTATGATGAGCGTTTAGCCCATGAATTGGATGTCATTGTGCAAATGGGCTTTCCCGGTTACTTTTTAATCGTGGCTGATTTTATCCAATGGGCTAAAGAAAATAATATTCCAGTCGGTCCCGGGCGCGGCTCAGGGGCTGGCTCATTAGTCGCCTATGCGCTCAGTATCACTGATTTAGATCCTATTCGCTATAATTTGCTATTTGAGCGCTTTTTAAATCCTGAGCGGGTTTCTATGCCGGACTTTGATATCGACTTTTGCATGGAAGGCCGCGATGATGTGATTAATTATGTCGCCCTCAGTATCTATATTCATCAAATACTACTTTATCTCACTTACAACAGCGAAGAAAA
>LUTY01000241.1 GCA_001640045.1 Candidatus Thiomargarita nelsonii
AAATTTTACCTAAAAAGAGCCGAACTATTTTTAACATTTTGAATTTTAAATGCTTTTTCTACCTGTCCATTAATGATTAAATCAAGTAGGCTAAAGAACTGTTTTCGTTTATCAAAATTGATACCACTAGCAATGTCAGAAAACACTTGATCAATTTTAATTCCTTGAGCTAAACAAAAATTTTCAAGTGTTTCAATTTGACGTGCTAAGTCAGCTTTTTGTTTATTGCTAGACACACGCGCATAAATCACGTTCAGATTGCGGCGTTTTCTACCAACGTAGTTGTAAACATCTTCGGCATTATAAACGTAATAGCCATTGGGCTGTTTAGTTACACCTATTTTGCCTTGTTTTACCAGCCTAGATAAATGGGAACGGGTAATCCCCATGATTTTTAGTACGTCCTTAGCTTTCATGCAAACGCACTATACATAGATAGTATCTATCTGTCAATAGTTATCAATGGTTTTATGCACTATAAAACCTTGCTGCAAGGCACGTTTTAACATACTTTCAATTCATCATCCAAAGCAACTTCACCCTTTTCAATCACTTGCACATAAATACCCAGATGGCGATGCCCATAAGTTTTAACCAAAGTTTGTGGAATTTGCAAATCTCGCACCGCTGTATCTGGATTCACATTAGTCGCGGCACAACGCTCAATCAATTTAAATCCCCGCACTTTCGCCGTGCCCAACATCAATGTTTGATCCACCCAATCCATTTCTGCCCAAGGCGCTGCCCCATCAAAATACACATTAGCGCGAAATCGTAATGGGTGGACAGTTGTGCCCAGCACTTTTTCCAACTCTCGCACAGTGGCAAGATTAATACATGATAACACTTTCGCGTTGACATCCGAAAACGTATGATCTGGGGCTTGCACTAATTTAGGCGCACCCCGTATTTCATCGCCGAGATACTCAACAAAAAAATTTTCAATTTTTTGCCGCCCCTCAGAATCTTCCAAATTGCCACGGACAAGCACTTTACCATCGCGCTCAATCTGCAAAACGCCGGTACTATCATCATAAATACTATACAAAGCAGCCAAGCGTTCATTTTTCATCAGCATTAAAAAATGCGTTTTAGAAAGATGCTGCGGCGCATCGGGATTAAATTCAGTGGTCCCATGCGCTAAGGCAAAGTAGCGATCTAGCCCAATCGCTTCACCGGCTTGCAAAGAGACACGCTGCAAAGCTTCAGGGTTCATCCCTTTAACGGGATAGCGATAAAGATGAGTGATGGTTGACATAATTTTAAATGGCCAAGGGTTGGTCAATATCCGCTAAAATATCATTTAAATTCTGGGGACACAATACTTAATTATCTTTTTTTGGTTTAGGGTCAGGCTTGCCTTTCTTTAAACTTCGCCCTAGCAATCTCTCTGCCTTTTCGATAACTAACAAATTTTTGTTCACCTAAACATATGGAGCACCCTTTCTAATGTTAGAGTTATTGAAAGATCTTT
>LUTY01000242.1 GCA_001640045.1 Candidatus Thiomargarita nelsonii
AGTTTCATTGGTCAGCTTGCGGTAGTCTGGCAGCTCGTAGCTAAAGCCGTCGCTCGTGGTGATAACCCCATCAATAAAAGCATATTCGTTCCCTTTTTGAAGTGAAACATATTCCGTTTCGCGTTCATAAGAAGGCCATGGCAGCGTTTTAAGCAAGGCGATGGTTTCGTCCATATCTTCGCGGGCTGCAATCATTTGTTTTTTCATAGCCAGTAACTCTTTGATAGTAGGCAAATGGGTAAAGCCGCCCACCGTCATAGCAATCGGGTGCGTATGGCGGCCCGCGATCATCGCACACAAATCCCCAGCCAGTTTTTTGATACGCAGTGCTCGCTTGACGACTTCAGGATGGGAATTTGCCAATGGCAGTACGCTACCCACACCGAAAAAATCGGGTGCGACGAGCATATAAATGTGCAGTACATGACTATCAATGATTTCACCATGAAACAATAATTTACGCAACAATTCAACTTGCTCCGAAATTTCTACCCCCAGCGCATTTTCTGTTGCTCGTAGCGAAGCTGTCGCATGACCTGTTGCACAAATACCACAAATGCGCGAAGTGATGTGTGAAGCTTCATAATAGGGCCTACCACGCAGCATCGCTTCAAAAAAGCGCGGTGCTTCAAAAATTTCGAGTTGACACTTGACCAATTCACCATTCTTAACATCGACAACGACGCTACCATGTCCCTCTACACGGGTCAAATGGCAATTAACATTTACATTGACTTTACTCATAAGCTAATTACTCCGTTGCGGATTTTCCAATATCAACTTTGAGTGCTTTCACTCTTTCCAAAGTTAACCCGGTGGCTTGTGCTATCTGTTCTTCTGTCAATACACCAAGAGACAACAGATTACGAGCTGATTCTTCTCTGGCTTCTTCGCGGCCTTCTTCGCGGCCTTCTTTGCGGCCTTCTTTGCGGCCTTCTTCCCGATATTCTTTAATTTTCTCCCGTTTCACTTCTTCCAAACCATATTCATCAAACATCTTCGCACGTTCTTGGGGGGTGACTTGATCTTTCTCAATCAGTTTGAAAACCTGTTGAATTTCAGGATGGATGTAATTGGACTCCTCAACTTCTTCATCCAAACTGTCTTCTATCGCTTCCATCCATTCATGGTAGGCGCGGGGGGTGACTTTTTTATCCAAGTATTTGGGACAAATGTAGATCACTTTGTGGTCAATCTCACCAAGGGGATTTCCTTGTAAGTCTTTCGGATCAAAGTCGATGATGGAAATGTCCTTTTTATGCCTATCTCCGGAAGTTAATATCACAAGCGTAAATACTTTCAACCCCGGACGATAGTCTTTTGAATGAACGAGCTGATCCAATAATGCCGCACAGTGGTAGTGCAAAAAACGGTGATAGTGATCCGGAAAACGGACATGCTGCATATCGACAATGACTCTATTTTTCTTGTCCTCCGCATAAAGGTCAAATTTGGCAGCAACATTGCCAATG
>LUTY01000243.1 GCA_001640045.1 Candidatus Thiomargarita nelsonii
GATCGGCATCCTGATCGTAACTTTAATGGGGAAAATCAACCGGTTGTCAAAGTGAGTCAATCACAGGCTCATGCTTATTCTCAATGGCATACGCCGCAAACCGGAGAAAATTTCCGCTTGCCCACCGAAGCAGAATGGGAATACGCTGCCCGTGCTGGGCAAACGACGGCGTATTTTTGGGGAAATAATCCAAACGAAGCCTGTCACTATGCCAATATTGCGGATAGAAAGCTTGCCCAAACGCAGGACATCAAAGACGTGCAAAATTTCAACCCAATGGCTTTGGATTATATGATATGCTCGGTAATGGATTATTGATATATAATAAAAGATTAGATCGTGGTAATGCTCAGTTTTTAAAGCAATCCTTGTCGCTAGACTTTTATCCAACACAGGAGACATTAAATGACAAAACGACTGAAACTGAAAACCGCCCTGTTATTAGCGGCGGCTGTCAATGTGAGTTATGCTTCGGAAAGCTGTTTTCCGCCAAAAAAAGGCCAAACACCGCTTGATGTACTTGAGTGCCTTCAGAAGGGACTTGACACACTAACTGCGAAAACTGAAAAGCAGCAAAAGCGGATAGTTGAGCTTGAAAAGGAGAATGAAGCTTTGCGGCAAAAAACGGATGCTATCAGTGTTTTAAACAACGCTGAAAATCGGATTCGTTTTGGAAGTTTAGATCTTGTCGGAGACAAACCGCATGCCAATCATGGCATAGGCCCTGCGCTATCATTTCATTCACAATTTCCAGACTCTAAGGATAATAGGCATTTGTATTTTCATCTTGGGGATACTTGGAATAACCAAGGAGTTTCCAAGAATGATTTTGTCATTCATAGCTGGAATCATGCATATAAAAATCATGTTAAACACATGGTTTTAAGGGCAAATGGCAACGTCGGAATTGGTACAACTCCCACCGAAAAACTCCAAGTCGCTGGCAACGTCAAAGCCACCGCCTTCAAAACCGGCGACATCTTCTTTGAAAAAGACGGAGAAACCCTCTGGCAAATGTTTGAAGATGAAAACGGTTTATATCTCAAGCAGATCAAAACGGGCAAAACTTTTCGCCTAATGCTTGAAGAAATTCAGTAAGATTTGAATGGTGATTGAGAGCCTGAACACAAAAATCATCTCAATCACCGTTCAAGGCTTTTAAGTACTGATAAAAGTAGTTTGGAAATAGATTTTTGCAAATTGGTTGATGTGGACTTGCGTCAAAAGAAATAGCTTCAAGCTGGATCACAACAGATGGTTATGTTATCTGTTGTGATCTTTTCAGATGTTGCACTCCAAGTTTTGAGCCGCTGTGATCTTTTTTTTACCTTGGCTTGGACACCTATTACAGAATTTTATCGATCACTGCAAGTGCTGTTTTTGTCACAGTCATTGACAAGCTTGCACCACTGCTATCGTGATCTTTAACACCCCAAGATTGATTAAACCCGCTGGAAAGCTCGTAGGTTGGA
>LUTY01000244.1 GCA_001640045.1 Candidatus Thiomargarita nelsonii
TTCAGCCCACCACTGCTTCACCTCTTCCCTTTGCAGTGCAAACTTCTCATGCTCCACCAATGCCGATTTATTTTGCAAAGCCAAACGATGCGTTTCACCACGATAAGCCCGAAAAGCCTCACTTAATTGATGACAAGCCAATTCTTCAATCAAACCATACTCAGCAAACATCCCTAACAATGGCAACATCCCCGTTGTCTCTAACAAACGAGGATAATCCACCGCCCAACGTAGTACGCCATACTGAATAATAAATTCAATATCCGCGATACCGCCCCGCCCTTGTTTTAAATCAAATAGCACTTCAGTGCTTTTATCTAAATTCTCACGCATTTTGGCTCGCATTTCGCAAACTTTACTCTTCAATTCAACCGGATCGCGCTGCTGGCTGAGAATGTCACGGCGGATGCTTTCAAACTTTGCCATGCTTTCTGGACTTCCAGCAACGGCTCTGGCACGTACTAAAGCTTGATGTTCCCATGTCCAAGCATTTTTCCATTGATAACCCTCAAACGCCTCAAAACTGCTAACTAACATAGCCGAATTTCCTCCTGGACGTAAACGGGAATCGACTTCATATAAAATGCCTGCTGGCGTATTCGTGGTGATAAGATGAATAATGCGTTGTGCGAATCTCATAAAAAATACATTATTATCCAATTGCTTATAACCATTCGTGAACTGTTGATCACCACGACTGTCATGCAAAAAGACAATGTCCAAATCAGAACTATAACTTAATTCTATCCCCCCCGCTTTACCATAAGCGACAACACACAATGCCGCCTGACGAGTTTTGCCATCATCAACGCAAAACGGTTGTCCATGCTTTTGCATGAGATAGTCACTGGCTATACTTAATGCGCGTCTCATTAAAGTATCCGCAATGGCGGTTAAATAATCGCTCACCAGTTCCACCGTCAAATTCCCCGAGATTTCAGCCGCCGCCACATGTAGCACATTTGCACGTTTGAATTGGCGCAGCTTATCCATCTGTCTTTCTAAATCATCAATCTGTGTTAATTGCGCTTGCAGAGCATGAGCTAATGCCTCTGGTTCCAGCGGATCATACAAGCGGCGCGGATCGAGCAATTCATCCAATAACAGTGGATAGCGAGTAATTTGTTCAGCAATCCAAGCACTGTCGGCACATAAACGCACCATTTGTTTTAAAACATGTGGACGCTCTATCAATAAAGCGAGATAAACATCGCGTCGTGCCACAGATTCAATAAATTTCAAACTATGATGTATGGCAGCATCTTGATCTTGCTGCTCAATCGCTGTCACGATTAACAGGGGAATCAAAATATCTAACTTTTCCCGCCCACGCTGCGAAAGTTTTTTGATACGATAGGAATCAAGTAATTGTCGCAAATGGGCTAAGACATCGGATGCCTTTTGAAAACCAGCCCCGTTTAATAATAATTCGGCTTTTTCCTGATCATCTAATCCTCCCATCCATAGCG
>LUTY01000245.1 GCA_001640045.1 Candidatus Thiomargarita nelsonii
CAACTGGTGCTGTGAAAAAGGTGAATATTTTATCACCGAGATCACAGTTCAGTCCCCGCCAAAGACACGAATCAGCACGACGATGATACCGATACCAATACCAAACAACCAAGCCCCTTTTGGTGTCAACGGCGATGTTACCGGATCGCTTGCCATAAAAAACGTCCCCAATAATAATCCCCCAGAAAACACCGCAAATAGCGGATCAGGATAGCGTGTTGAGTCAAGCATAAACAGTAAGCCTGTAAAAATAATAACCGTACTTAAAATAGCGGTGGGAATTCGCCAATCAATGCTGCGGCGCAGTATCAAATAAAGGCCACCTAAAATAATGAGCAATCCGCAAGTTTCTCCAAAAGAGCCCGCTGTATTACCAATCATTAAGTCCAACAAAGGTGTATCCTGTTGTTGAAATTTCATCAAGCCAAGCGGTGTCGCTGAAGTGACAGCATCAACCTGCGTTTGCATAAACGGTATTGCAAAATTGCTGGGATATAGGTTAAATAATCCGGTTGGTCCGCTTGTCCAAGTGGTCATGGCGTTGGGAAAGTTTGCTAACAAAAAAGCCCTGCCCAGTAGGGCGGGATTAAAAAGATTGTTCCCAAGTCCACCCCAGACCATTTTGCCCAAGCCAATGCCGACAACGCCACCGATAAAAGCCATCCACAAGGGCAAAGCGGGTGGCAAGGTCAGACCCAGCAATAAGCCAGTGAGCACAGCACTGCCATCCCACAGGCTGCCCTCGCTAGATGAAAAAAGCCATTCAGTCAGTACGGCACCCGCAATACTTGCCATCAAGACTAGCAGTACGCTGATACCAAAAAACCATATAGATGCAATGGTAATAGGGATGAGTGCATAAAAAACATCTAGCATGGCTTGGGGAGTGGTCAAGCCCTGTTGCAGGAAAGGGGCTGCTTGGACAACCAGTTTTGGGTCTTTTGACTTCATTGTGTTTATGAATTGTGCGAGTTAAAAATGCTAATATTATCCAAGTTGCTAACCGTTCTGCTGGGTTTTGGCAACCGGGCAGGTCTATCTATAGGTAGCAACTTAGGTTATTATAACACCCTGACTTGAATCCTAAACATAAGACGACTACTTGATGTGAGTAGAACTAGGACAAATCTATGAGCAAACCCTCTGAATTACAAATGGTTGAAAACAGCGATGCAACTAGGGTGCCCGTGCGAATCGATGAACATATCGTAGAAATCGTTAGCGATTCAGGAGAAGGCGCACAAAAAGCAGGGCAAACTTTTGGTACTATCAGTGCCAAAATGGGTAATGGTGTTTGGACTGTGGAAATTATTCCAGCCGAAATAAAACCGCCTGCCCGATCTCCAGCGGGTGCTAGTGGTATTCGCATTCGTTTAGGTAGCCGTTATATGACTAACATGGGAGATGCCGCTGATCTGGTTGTGGCACTGAATGAGCAAGTGCTTTATTCCCGTATCGCTACCCATGCC
>LUTY01000246.1 GCA_001640045.1 Candidatus Thiomargarita nelsonii
AGGCAATCCTTTATGGTTGCCCGACACGATATGGCAGTGGCCTAACAACCCGAAAACCAACAAATCTAAAGCGTTCCGACGGTTTCCGACTGTTACGGAACGCTGAGCGCAATCTCGACAGAAAGTCAATCCCAGAGCCGCCCCGCAGGACAATCTCATTGGCACTTTTCACACAAGCTTGTTCATTGCCACGATATTTGTCCTCATATTGGGAACAAGTCCACTCTTCAACATTACCCGATGTGTCGTATAGTCCAAAAGCGTTAGGGGCAAAAGATCCCACCGGCGCTGTCTTATCCCACCGGCTCCCACAACCATCACAATTTGCCCGATTAGCCCCAATTTCATTGCCCCACCAATATCTCGTTTGTGTCCCCGCCCGAGCAGCGTATTCCCACTCGGCTTCAGTCGGTAAACGATATTGTTGTCCCGTTTCTTGACTTAACCATTCAGTGTAGGCTTGAGCATCATGCCAAGAAATATTAATCACTGGGCGGTTGCCGCGCCCCCAGCCCTCATCATCTGGTTTATCTCGACCAGTCGCTTGGGCAAAGTGGTCATATTCAGCAAAAGTGATTTCATAGCGGCTTATGGCAAAACGATTCACCGAGACTTCATGTACCGGCTGCTCATCGCTTTCTCCGCCGCCCTGAAACGAAGTAACGTTCATATTCCCCATTTTGAAACGCCCGGCGGGGAGCCATACCATTTCAGGTACCAGGTTTTTTGGGGGTGGGGGTGGCGGCACGGTTTGGCAGCCCCCAAAACAAAACGGCTCAGTCAATGAGTCGGAATACCAAGGCTTTTGCCTTCCCCTACTTTCTTGCGCCACAGCTTTGTGTACAGCCATAAACATATCATCTAGGCGTTGATGCGTTTGATATGCCTTTTTTAAGGCGGAAAGCAGATGCGAAGTAAATAAGCCATTACGTCCCTTTTTATCCCTATCGGCTGCTGTTTTCCCCGGTGAGGTAGCAAAGGCAATAATCGAGCCTAAAGTGGTAGACAGCATGGGTGCCAATCCACGCTTCAAAGTACGCCCACCACGATAGGGATTATCACGGCAAGCATCTAATATAATAATATTCAAAGTCGCATTTTCCATTCGCTTCAAAATTTCATCCACATAATATGCCGTTTTTTCCAAATCGATTTCATCCTGAATCCGATTATTATCAATCGGGAGCAGATAATTTCGCCCCTTCACCTGTGCGCCATGCCCTGCAAAATAAAATATCCCAATACCTCGGCTTTCTGATAAACGCTTAGCAAATTCACGGATGGCATCCTCCATAGCGCGTTGGTTTAAATTGGTTTTTAGAGTCACCTCAAAACCGATTTCTTTAAGCAGCCGTCCCATGTCAGTGGCATCATTCACTGGGTTATTCAATGGGTTATGTTCGTATTGAAGATTGCCTATCACTAAAGCCAGTGGTTGCCTAGAAAAGTTTGGCTGAGGACGAATGAT
>LUTY01000257.1 GCA_001640045.1 Candidatus Thiomargarita nelsonii
ACGATTATTGGTGTACATAATGATCATTTTCAGTTTTCGGAACTGATGAAACGGGGGCATATTGAGTTGTCTAAAGCGGCTGTTACAGCGGTTGCTATTGTCACTTCACATGTTAAGAAAGGCGTGCTGTATTCAAATATGCTTGATGTGCGTCAACCTTCTAATTCGTTGACGGCGCGTGTTGTTGATCATATTAGCGGTAATTATAATTATAAGATGGGGGTGGCGAAGGTTAAGAAGATTGGGGATTCTAGGTATAAGAAGGAGTTTCGGAGTATGTCGTTTGCGCCTCGAAATATTGTTTAGTTTTGGATCTGGTGGTGGAATATAGCCGTCGTATTTTCTGGTTTCCACGCGCCGGCGCGTGGGAACGAGAAACGCTGTGCCAATTGCTTGGCAAAACGTTGGGTTGTGCCACCGGCTCCAATAAGTACTGAACCAGAAATTTTCAGGTATTTTGTCTGAATCCGAATTGACAGACGGCCAGAATTTTCAGAATAAATCTTTAGGATTTTTGGGTTTTATTCTGTTAATTATGGCCGTCTGAAAATTCGGATTCAGACAATAAAATTTTAAAATACACGAAAATTAGCTTCGCTGACTTCGTATCATGGTTCAGTACTTAATGATATGATCATTGAAAATATTAAACGGATTATAGTCGAAGATAATAAAGTTCGTATTAATGTATGTTCTCAACAAAGTGGCATGGATTTCATTAAATTACCGTTTAATTCATATTAAACAACTTATTGATTTATGAGGTATCAAAGGCACTGACATAAAAAGCCGCAAAACCTGTCCAAACTCATCTTTTCCGAAACACCACGGTTGGCTAGGTGGGACACACTCAAAATTTAACAGCAAACTCAAGCAGATGACACAGGTTTCAAGTAGCATACTAGGATAATTTACTTTAGGGAGATGATTATGCAGACTCAAACAGAATGCCCATTACGTCGTTTGAAATCATGCGGGTTCCTGATTTTTAGGAAGGTACCAGAACTTTCCTTTCTTTTGATAAGGGATCGCGATAGGCTTGACTTGCCGAAAGGACATATAAAAACGGGAGAAACTGAAATGGAGTGTGCCTTTCGAGAAGTTTTTGAAGAAACAGGCATTAGTCAATCTCAGCTTCTCGTCGAACACGGATTTCGCTATACCGAGATATATTACCCAAGATATAAGCGTTTTGGTGGTGAACAAGTTGAAAAAACGCTTGTGATTTTTCTAGCAGTGCTTGAGGGTGACGTGACGGTCCAACCAGAGGAACACTTTTCGATCGAATGGGTGAAGTGGAATCCGCCACATAAAATCCAGAAAAAAACGATTGATCCTCTTTTAAAACAAGTGGCCCAAAGTTCTTTTTCAAATACTCTCGCAAAGTGAAAACTCAGAGCAACTCATGTGACGCAAAGCCCATGCTTACCTGATCCTTAAGTTTAAATGCTTGAATCGTAGAAGTCATAAAAATAGTTACAATTGGCAAGGTTTTAACGATTTGATGAGGCGATTTATGCTGGAAAAACCACGAATTGTCGAAAGAACTAAACAGCTCATCTTAGTCTTGAAGAATAAAGGGATTGATAAAATAACGGCTCAAGCACTTAGCAAGCGTTGCAATGGTTTGTACTTAATCGATGGTTTGCTAAGTTTCCACCGCGCCAGCACTTGCCAACCATTCAGATGCTCATCCAATGTTCGCTGCATTGCCGCTACTTCGTCTTCAGTCCAATTGGCGATATTGGCGACAGATTGTGGTGTGTTTAAAAAACTTACATAAGCAGTGTGTTCTTTTTGCTGTATTTCTTTGAGCCAATAATGATGGGAATGGATATCGACAGCCGGTTGAGTGGCAACCACCTTGATTTTTCCCTGCTCTAGCAATTGCAAGATTTTTTTACCATTATCAGTGGCTACCAACACGGATAGGTAGTAAGTGCCCACCGTTGCTTTTGCCAACCATCCGTAGTCGATAAGTGCCTGAATTTCAGCATCGATGGTGGCAATGGTATTGTCTTTCAAAGCATAGCGAAATTTTTTATCTAATTTCTTATTTTCCAGCATTCCTGCCTTAGAGTTGCCCAACCATGAGGCGTAGGTTTGAACCCCGTACTTTGGTGAACTGGCGATGAGTCCCAATATTGTTTGGGTAAAAGCATCAACCCGTGAAGCTGTGGCAATGGCTTTTTCCACACGCGCTATCCACTTCATAATCCAATGATTCATCTCTGCTTGTGTCTGAATATTGACATTCATCACTTTATGAAAATTGAAACGGGGATGATTGTATCCTTCCATAAATATCAAGTCTCTCGCATTGAGAAAAGAAATTTTGTCCCAATGTTGCGGTGCTTGTTGTTGCAAGGCTTTGATGTCTGCATCCAATTGGCTAGGAATTTGTAGCAACAATAGTTTGATCCGCTCTTCGACCATTTTTTGAGCCATTTGTGCTTTGATCGTCGGCACTTGGTGGTAAGCGGCAGGAATATCTTCCAAACTGAAAGCGATACCCTGATATTCCATTTGCTTGCCAGTGGAGTCCATTTTAAGTATCAGGGTTAGATCATTGTCCCAAAAGGATAGTTGCTTATTTTTTTCCCAAAGGGATATTTGGTTATTTTCTTCGGTGGCGGCAACAGCGCGGGCTGCCCAGTCGGTTTCCCGATATGCGATCACAGCAGACAGCTTTTTTTCCAATTTCTTGCTAGAACGAAGCTTTGGCGATATATCTTGCTGAAGTTCATTATAAGCTTTTCTCAACAGCTTTAGATTTGGCATTTGTTTTTGAAATTTTGCGATTAATTCTAATGAAATTGGCAAAAGGTTTTGTTTTCTGTCTTGCGCCGTTTTCTTTGGCTTTGCTTGTACTGGCTCATGTCGTTTTTTTAACCATTGAAAAAGCGGCTGGTTTCTCGGCCCGATTCCGCGCAGTTGCTTTCCTGTCTTTAGATCAGCAATGGTTTTCTCAACATCGTTTCTTTCATAGCTCGATATGCCAATGATGACTCCCCTGGAACCATCACCCAAAAATAGCTTGATGGACCAAAAAGGCCCGCATTTTTTTTTTTTGGGGGGTTTTTTGACAAGTTTAATTTTTAGTGTATGCCCGGCTAAATCGTCCTCGGAGAGATTGAGTGCCATTCGACAGCTCTCTTCTGTCAAACCTCGACGGGTTAGATAGTGATCTAAAATAATTTGTCCCATTTTAAGTAAGTTATTAGTTGTTAGTTATAAAGAATTAGCGAAATGAACGGACCTAAAATAGGC
Organism: Candidatus Thiomargarita nelsonii; assembly: GCA_001640045.1. Lineage (GTDB taxonomy): Bacteria > Pseudomonadota > Gammaproteobacteria > Beggiatoales > Beggiatoaceae > Thiomargarita > Thiomargarita nelsonii_A. The sequence goes on from LUTY01000257.1 coordinate 3,271, forward strand.
ACTCGTCCAAGATATAGTTATCCAGATAAATTTTGTCCTCCTTAAAAATACTATTTCTTTAAGAAATAGTATTTTTTGCCGGACAGAACTTTTCTGGACAACTATAAATCTTGGACTCCAACATACCATATGTTGTGACTAGGTACTTATTGTTTACTGGGCTATTCATTTATGGCTTAGTTTATCTTATAAAACAAGCAAATAGAGAGTATCGTGACTCACAAAGCAATCAAAGCCCATAGCCAGCCTAACGGGTGTGTCCCACTTTTTGAGGTCGGTGTAGATTTTATGTGAGTGGAAAGAGGGTGCGTAGGACGCACCCTACGCTCGCTGTAGGGGCAATCCCAAAGTTTCAGTGGAGGACGCGGAGCTAATGTGCAGAGCAAAGGAACGAGAAAAACTATCGTTCCAAGTTCTGGTTCGGGACAAATATGTTTACAACTCTCTGCACATTCGATAAATCTGTTAGGATCCGAATATCCGCTGCCGTAACCGTACCCACCATAACCACCACCATAGCCCAAAGACTCACATGCAAATTGAGAACCAGCTAGACAGTCTAGGATGAGTTGATCCTCCCAGGAATATTGGGCATTTGAAGGCACGGGAATACTCATAACAACCAATAAACAGAAAATCGAAATGACTTTAATTGGCACGTTCATTTTTTTCTCCTTACT
>LUTY01000248.1 GCA_001640045.1 Candidatus Thiomargarita nelsonii
CTTTGGCCAGGTTTTGTTGATGATTTGATTGAGGCTTGTACTCATTGGTTGTTCTCATTGATTGTAATTTATCTATAGATGTTCAGATAAATATTTTGGCCCAAACCTCTGAGGTTTTGAAAACCTCAGAGGTTTTTAGAGCACGACATTTTTCTGAAAAACTATAGGGCGGGTATCCGATAACCGCGCCAACGTAAAATTGCCCAAGCATAAGCCTTTTTCAACATTAACTGTGAGGCGGCTTGTCCTAACTTTCTCAGTTCTTGACGATCCTCAGGGCTCATTGACTCCGTTTCTTGATTGCGCTCTAGCAATGCTAAATGGGGTTGTTGTTGAACAGCGGGCACTTGGCTATGTGCCATTTTGAACAGTTCATCAGCTGAAAGTGTCTGCATTGCTTGTAAACTGGCTGGAATGAACAGTGGTGCGTTTTCCACCGTTGGTGGCAAGTTAGTTTTGATGCTCTGAACGGTCAATGATTCAATCGTTTGATGAGTCAATTCAGCTATTCGAGCCAAGTGGTGAAAAATTTCTTCTGGTAGATTAAGTGTCAGTTTTTATGTTGCCATATTATATCTCATTGAAAGTCATTAACCCGCAACCACTTGCCAAATCCGTTGTGAATCCACCGCACTCACCAAGAGTTGCCCACTGCTACAGAGCAAATATGAATAATGCTCACCAAGCCGTGTCAATTCTACCTGATTTGATTGAATTGTAACACTTGAGTCTTCAAATGTCAGATTTATATCACATTTCTCTGTTTGGGCGCGTCCCAAGCATTGGTTATGATATAGCAAAGTCTTTGGCGCATTATTCATAAAAATACCCCCATAAACGCCGGCCAGTCTGCGATCATGGACGCAAACCACCGAGGGGGCAACTTGGTGCATGTCTCCGGGGATAAAGTTATCATGAATGTCGCGTCCGTCCAAAATGGAAACGCGATAGGGGGGTTGCCAACGGGCTTTTTCCGGCGGATGTAGCAGCGGTGCCATAATCTCAATGAGAAATTCTTCGATTTTGGTCAAAGCTGGTAGTTCTTCGGCACGGGAGAGAATATAGAGCCCCATCCAAGGGGCTTCTTGTAGTATATTTTCGCCCAAATTCCATATTTTTGTTATCAATTCTAACTGCTGTGCTGCGGGCACTTGAGATAAAGTCAGTGGCATTTCTTTTAGCAGACAATATTCAAGAAAGCTATTCCAAGTAATATTCAATTGTTGACGGCTGGCTTTTTTATATTTAATCAAATAGTTATATTGCCATTCTTGAAGCGATTGTGTGAGGTAAGCACCACCGATGCCTTCGCGGATCAAGTCCATGTAGCCAGCAAAGACTTTTTGTTTATTCGGTTGGTTGCGAATGTTGTGCCAGCAGAGTCGCGCTGCTCCTTTGCAAATTTCCAGGAAAAGTGATTATCATGCCCTTACCAGTGATCCAAATTGCCCGCTTGATAGCGTATGAC
>LUTY01000249.1 GCA_001640045.1 Candidatus Thiomargarita nelsonii
GATGATGTTGCATCTGATACTTTGCACCAATACGCTCCGCTGCAAGAAAACCGTAGTAATCACGCTCTTTAGCCAGTTTTTGCCAGCCTTAGCGGGCTTGTGCTTTTTTCCCCGTTTGTTCAAGGGCTCGCGCAAGCCAATAGCGCCATTGCAATTTGTTTTCTTCTCCATCAGGCAACTCTGTCAAGAAATCCGCTAAGGCATGCCAATTTTGTTTTTTTAAAGCAAGCTTGATGCGAGCATCGCTGACTTTCTTATTGAGAAACTTTTGATTAACCGCTGTCAGCCATTTCAATGCCTGTGGATGATCATGATTGACACTCGCTAAGGCCAAATCACGTTGCATTTCGCCAATTTCTTGTACCGAAAAAGCATAGCGACGTTGAAACTTCTTCCAATAAACCTGAGCCCTTTCAAAATCTTGTCTCACTAAACGTCCAATACCATGCAAGATAATCTGACGTACCACAGGTAAATCAGAACCCTTAAACCGAGCAAGGCTTCGTGCAGGTTTTTTGTGCATGGTTTGCCAACGTGTTACCCAAACCCTATCAGCAGGCTCAAGACGTTTTGCTAAAAAGCTGGCCAAACTCAGTCGGCCTTTTTTCATCGCCAAGCCAATCCGTTCCCAAAGTAGGGACTTATCGATCAAACCACCTTGATATAAATAATCAAACAAGGGCGTACAAGCATGAGGTTGTGATTTGCCAACCAGCCACAGTTTTTTAGCCTCCTTAATAGCACCTTGCTGCTTTTGTTTGGTCATCAAGCGTGCATAGGTATAAAGACATTGCATACTAGTCGATTTCAGGGGAGTGTAATCCTGCATAAAGCCTTTCCAATTACCCTTTCCTGCTAATGTGACTCGCAACGGACGTAGTCGTTTACGTTGTAAGCGTTCTTCAAATATGCGAGTATAAAATAGAACACTGCGTACATATTTGCGAGTTTCATTAAATGGAATCAACTCAACCCAAAGATCAGCCGGCACACAACTGTTTTCAGCAGCCCAACGTTTCGACCGTCCTGGTCCCGCATTGTAGGCGGCAGTCGCCAACATATAGTTACCATCAAATTTGTCAAGCATTTGTTGCAAGTAGGCGGTACCTAATTTGATGTTGGTATCAATATCCAAAATATCCTGGCGCCTTTTCAATTTAAGATCGATTTTCTTTGCCACAAATCGAGCCGTTGCAGGCATGACTTGCATCAAACCCAAAGCCCCCGCACTGGAACGGGCTTTATGCCTAAAAGCCGTTTCTTGGCGGACTATGCCGTAAACCCAAGCTAAATCAATACCTTGACGTTTTGCACCTCTTGTTAACTGACTTTTAAAAGCTAAGGGAAAACGGACATCTAAATCATCATAATAGCCAGCCTTAGCGGCTGCCATGATCGCCTGATCATGCCACTCCCAATGACTAGCAAGCACAACAGCAATCGCTTTTTGAGCGGGCGGGAGGTGTC
>LUTY01000250.1 GCA_001640045.1 Candidatus Thiomargarita nelsonii
CTAAAAGTCTTAATATCTCTGAGGGGTAAACTGGTGGTAACAGAAGGCCAACTTTCCGCAACCGCATTATGTATCTCACTACCCATAACAATTGACAAAGGCGCCAATCCGGCTTTTTGATAAGCCCTATTCAAAGCACTCATTAACAATGGATGAAAGCGAGAAGGATGCGTAATGCTGACCTGTTTTACAACAGCAACGATATATTCCTCAATAATGTTTTTAATCTTTTTCAGATAATCAACCGCTATATCTTCCCACGTCCGCTCGCTGCCATCTGGTAATAAGACAGGCTCAGACTCATCCAACCGCCATTTAAGATTATCCAAATAAACGAGATCAGAAAATTTCCCACTGTCTAACAGCGCAATAGCATCATGACCAATATCATATTGCAATTGATCTTGTTCATCCAAATAATACGCTATTGCCGTCGGTAAAAAGCTATCCTTTTCTGACAAGGGCAGAGAAATCGCCCCTTGTTCCGTATTATCTTGAGGATAAAAAGCCACAGCCGTTGCGGTTGTACCAAAATCGATAGTCACAATACCGGTATAATCTTGACTACTGCGTACCTCCAACTCGGTCGTCAACTTCAACTGAGAACTATCCAAATCCTCCTCTACCAGCATTTGCTGTACATCACACTGATAACGTTTTGCAGCAATCGCCTGTTGCTGTTCATCCACTAACGGAATATTGAGAATATAAGAATGAGTTTTACCCGCCTCCAACAGATAAGCTTGTGGTGGTTGATAACTAAAAGGGAGAATCACTTGACGCCCACGACGGATATCCACCTGAACGCTTGTGAGTTGACAACTTTCTCCCCCCTGATTTTCAACCTCTATGGGCAAACGTAAAGAGCGGCCTTCTAAGCCACGCACTTTCTCCGGCAACTTCAGCACAGGTTTGGCAGGGATAGGAAAACGGAGAGTGACCTTTAATTCAAGGGGCTTGGGCACATATTTTATAAACACATCCAACGTCAATTCGAGCCCTTTGGGGCGCCCTTTGAGTACCGCCAATAACTCACCGCTGACTGGAAAATCGAACGTATGTTGATCATCCTGAGAAGAACTCAAGGGAAAAGCCGCTTCAATAGTCGGTAAACTCAGTGCCACCCCCTCATACGCGCTCACAGCAATCCTTTCTAGCAACGCAACACCACCCTCTTTATGTAGCAATGTCAAGCGAATCGTTTCTGTGTCTTGGATCAAAAACTCCGATTTTTCAAGGACGAAAACCGGAACAGCAAGACCACAAGACAAAGTAGCTCGCGGGTATTCCTTAGTGGGCGCAACCTCATGAATGAGATACCACTCCACCGGCGCATTGCCCTGAAGCGCCAAATCAGCACTGTTAGTGGGATAAGAAACCTCTTCACCGGGTTGATTGAAATCGTTTTGGCCTAAATTGACAATAGGCACTTGAGTACCGCTGGCATTACGCCAAAAAAAGCTGGTA
>LUTY01000251.1 GCA_001640045.1 Candidatus Thiomargarita nelsonii
TTTTTGGGTCAGTACCACCTATAACCGTTGGCTTAGTCTTTTGCGAACTTTGAACGTAGATAGCACGACAACTGGGTATCCACAAGCGATGCAGACTGGTGCTTGGGCCGACAAAATGCTACAGACTCAACTGGCATCTTGGACGCAATTGCGGCACGACAATATATTGTATGTCAAGCACTCATTTACAGCCATGATTGCGTGTGAATATCCCGCCGGCTATGTAGAGCCGTATCCGGCATTCTACGCAGCTGTGCAGGATTATGCCCGTGCCGGACGTGAAGCTCTCATGGCAACCACCTTTTTTGAAGAGAATGCCCCAGGATTGCGACAAACAGCTTTGGCCTATTTTGAGCATCTGGATACTGTGGCAAGCATGTTACAAATTATGGCAGAGAAGGAATTGCGCTTAGAACCGTTTAGCCCTGAAGAAGAAGCCTTTCTCAAAGATACAACTATTCTCCAGAAAGATAGCATTGGTTGTGGTGAGATTCGTGAAAAATGGAATGGCTGGTATCCCCAATTATTTCCTTGGGAAGACGACAGCCCAGCGCTGATTGCCGATATTCACACCAATCCTAAAAGCGATGATTCACGACTGTTACCGCCTAGTGTCTTGCACGTTGCGACCGGCTCGGTGGCGGCTCTAATTTTGATTGTGGATACGGATGAAGAAAGGCCGACGATGTATGTTGGCCCTTCGTTTACCTACTACGAAGTTGTAGAAGAGGGATTGCCACTTGTCCGTCTGACGGATGAGGATTGGGAAAGACGGCTATGGGCGGGTAAACCAAGGCCGATGCCGCCTAGTTGGTCCGGCAGTTTCAGGCTCCCAGTTTCACAGCAGCCTCGCTATCTATCGGTTCCTGCTCGATCCAATAAGTGGTGAGAATGCCGTGATTAAACAGTTAACCAGAAAGCCTACGCTTGCTAGAAAACTTATGTATACTTACTTACGAATCTTAACTATTCTCGGTTTGATCCTATTGCATGGATGTAGTCTCAAGCCAAGAGAGCCAGGGACTAACAGTAAAACCACTTTAGTCAATAGAGATTTAGTCTGTTCCAATAGGGTAAATATTCAACCTGTCAGTATGAATGGTGCAAAAGCACCTAAAAAAGCATGGGATAAAAGCCTCGCACGATTTAAAAAATATGTGCGTGGAAATCTCATTGTTTTTGATCCTATCAAATTGGATGCGCCAATTGATACCAATCAATTTGTTTATAACTACCGCAGTGGTAGGAGAACACAATTACCAATTTCGACTGCAAGGAGATTCTCTGAGCAACTAAGAAACTTCCCTAAAGGAAGGAATTCCATTCTGATGTTTTTTGTCCCCGATTTTAATCGTTTAGGAATATACTACGGCTATAATGGTAAGTATCATATTATTGCGTATTCTGAAAATAATATTAATGTAGTACCCAACAGTGCAAATAATCAAGCATGGCAAATTGTCTT
>LUTY01000252.1 GCA_001640045.1 Candidatus Thiomargarita nelsonii
ATTGTTCCTAGCGCGTGCAGGACGCGGAGCGTCCTGGCAGGCATTCCCACGCAGAGCGTGGGAACGAGAAGAAAACCAAAACAATAACTACAGGGATTACATTTAAAAGCCAAAACCAATCAATCCGTTTATTCCCCAAATCCGTTGTACTAAATAGACTTGTGTCGTTAGATGAGCGCAGAGCGTGGGAACGAGAAAAAAACAATGAGCGTAATCACCTTGAAAGCGCAATTAGAAAATGGACGTATCATTGAATACCTTCCCCAAATGATAGGGGAGGGTACAATGAAACAGGTTTATTTTTCAAAGGATAGAGAGTTCGTTCTTTGTTTTTATAAAGCTAAAACAGATGCTTTCCGTTTATTGCGCCTACAAAAAATTATCAATGAATTTAATCCAACTCGCAATGATAAAAAAAATGCTGATTATTGGAATCGCGTATTTTGTTGGCCAACAGCTATTATCATCAAACCCAAACTCGGTGTGATGACCCCACATTATCCAACTAATTATATTTTTAGTGCCGGGCGGTGGAAGGGTAAAGAAAAAAAAAGCCGTTGGTTTATCAGCCCAAAATTGCGGCAATATTTGCCAAAAGAGGAACAAGCTTGTTGGATTAATTACTTTAAGATTTGTGTACTGTTGGCACGCGCCGTCAATCGTTTACATTTAGCCGGATTAGCCCATTCGGATTTATCCGATAATAACGTTTTAATCGATCCCAGTGCCGGAGAAATGATTATTATTGATATTGATTCACTCGTTGTGCCGCAGATATTTCCCCCCGATGTGGATGGTACGCCGGGATATATTGCCCCCGAAGTGCTTGCCACGGCTGCCTTAGCAGCAGATCATCCTAAAAAAAAATTGGCCAATATTCACACCGATCAACATGCGTTGGCGGTGCTGATTTATGAATATTTGCTCAATCGTCATCCCTTGCGAGGACCAAAAATTCATTCTACCCATTCAGCGGAAGAAGATGAACAATTAAGTCTGGGGGAAAAAGCTTTATTTATTGAACATCCCCAAGATATTTCAAATCATCCCAAAGAGGGACTCAAAGTGCCCGTGACGGCGCTTGGTTCAACATTGACCAAAGTATTTTATAAAGCCTTTGTCACCGGATTACATTCTCCAGATGATCGCCCGACTGCCTATCAATGGGAAAAAAGTTTGATAAAAACTTGGAATATGTTACATCCTTGCCCTAATCCAAATTGTTCGCATCAATGGTTTGTGGTGATACCAGAGCAAAAACAGATACATTGTCCGTTTTGTCATACTCCCATCAAGGCGGCTTTTCCTCTATTAACAATACGCTCAGCAGAATGGCAAGAAATTGGACAACTGATTGTTTATGAAGGACAAAGTTTATTTAAATGGCATGTATTTGACAATATTTTTCCCGGCCCCGATGCGGATAGAAGACCTCAAGCGTATTGCGCTTTTTATCAGGGAAAG
>LUTY01000253.1 GCA_001640045.1 Candidatus Thiomargarita nelsonii
CAGTTAGCCGTGCAAATCCCTTATGGTATAAAGCTGCTTAACTTAATGGCATTGACCAGCAGGGTCCCATATTTCCAAACGATGACGAAATGGTGCCGAGCCGCTAATCCTGATACTGTCTCCGGCAGAAGCTACAAAGCTAAATAGATCGAGGTCAATCTCTGGATCGATTGAGCAATTCGTGACATGATCCCCATAATTTAGGGATAGAGGCTCGGTTATTTCGTTACATTTAACCGACCGTCTTTGCGCCGACTCTGGGAGTGAGGCAATCGTAACCGTTACACTGCCAGTATTATAATTGTAATCTGAAGTGAAACGCACATCAATAGAGGAACCCTCTACCACAAATTTCTGGTTGATATTACCGCTAAACCTTCCAGCCTGATTTCCATTGCTGTCGGTAATCGTTATAAAGTCATCACCTCTTTCTGTTTTTCCAGAGACAGTCACTACCAAAGTACTAGCGTCTGGAATTGAGAGTGTCTCGCTCATGTCCGCTTTCGCGGGGTATGGACTGCCAGTGCTAAAAGTCGTGGCAGCTTGCGCCATAACAGGCAATAAAACCAAGGTGAGCGACAAAGCTATCACCCAAGCAATAGCTTGAAGGCTTTTTATTTGCATGATGTTCTCCTCAAGGTTTAAAAAAATTTCAGTGTAGGCGATTGAGATGGGAAAGTAAAGTCATTACATAAGAGTTTGAACGGACTACATTTTATTTTGCATTGCTGTAATTATATATATTAATAATGAGGCGTTGCGCTTGCGAGTGGACTTTTGTATACGCTCAGCAAAAGCTTGTGCCTTGTTTTTGCACGATACTTATGCTCATGCGCCATCGATACAGGATAATATTGTGTTGTGGGGCTTGATTTATAATGTGGATTTGGTTTACCCTGATGATGCTGGCATGGTGGTGGCGCGGTGAATGCCTGTGCTGTTATCGGATGAGTAGGCGTAGACGGCATCTACGCGAGGTAATATTTTATATTGATAAAAAATCCTATTTTTTCAAAAAATAGGATTTTTCACAGAGCGTGGCGTTCCAAAAAATCCTATTTTTTCAAAAAATAGGATTTTTCACGATGGCTATATTCCGCCACCATAGTGTGGATTTAATCTAAGCATATTTTATACCAAAAAAGTTGAGTGACTGCCTCAGCATTCCGACGCAATCGAAAAAGACACGCTGGCGCGTCCAAACTGGGTGGAACAGCGTGGAAACCAGAACCGTAATAACTGATAGGAATAGATAACAATGAAATTAAAATGGTTTATCTGGATAATCACCTTATGTTCCCTGGTGCCGGGAAGCGTCAATGACTTGTTCGCCCAGGCTCCCTGGCTCTCGGTTGAGCAAGAAGAACAGCTTAAATTGGCTAAAATTTATAACAACCAAGTTGTCGAATATTATCAACAAGGACTTTCTAAAAAAGCCCTGCCCTTAGCCAAAAAAGTTTTCCA
>LUTY01000254.1 GCA_001640045.1 Candidatus Thiomargarita nelsonii
GCCACCGCCCGATGTGCCTATCCATAAACCGTTATTGCCATCGCTTTCAAGGGCTTGGATAAAATTTTTGGGTAAGTCAGATTGATAAATCGTCCAATTGCCATTGACGCTACGGTAGGCTAAATCAGTGCCTGTCCCTATCCATAATCCTCCCTGTTTATCGCCTAACAGAGAAGAAATCCCTTCTCCACCATCCTGTATGGACAATCCAAAGTCATAGGGATCATAATATTTCCATTCGGAAGTGGTGGTGTATTGAACTAAACCACTCCAAGGTGTCCCTATCCAGAGTCCGCCAAGGCTGTCGCGTGCCAAGGCTGTTCCCAAGTTGAGAGGTAAAGCCGTTTGTTCGGGTTCGTAAACTGTTAATTCATTATTGTCATGGCGATAGGTGAGACCATTTTGAGAGCCAATCCATAGCCCCTCACGGCTATCACTTAACAGGGTTGTGATCCGACTATCGGGGGGGTCGTCAAAAATCATCCATTGTCCATTGACATTGCGGTAGGCTAAACCGCCCCAATGTGTGCCTACCCACACGCCGCCGTGGCTATCGCTTACAAGGCTACTAATGCCATGGTATGGCAAGTCAGAATTATTGGGGTTATAAATTGTCCATTCACCACTGGCACTGCGGTAGACAAGGCCATTATCTGTTCCAATCCATAAACCATTGCTGCCGTCATTTGAAAGGGCATTGATATGATTAACTGGCAATTGGGAATTGTTGGTATTATAAATAGTCCATTCACCACTGGCACTGCGGTAGACAAGGCCATTCTCTGTTCCAATCCATAAGCCTTTGCTATCGTCGCTTGAAAGGCTGTAGACGGAGAAGACGGGCAATTCGGGACTCTTATAAACCGTCCAATCGTTATTGGCACTGCGGTGAACGAGACCAGGTTGCCCACCATAAGTCTCTACTCCGATCCACAAGCCACCATTGCCATCGTTAAATAGGGCGCGGATTTCATTACTTGACAATCCAGAATTCTCGGTGTTGTAAACGCTTATTTTTCCTTGGAGATTGCGATAAAGGAGACCACTGTCAGTCCCTATCCACAAGCCTTGTTGCCCATCGCTTAGGATCGCGCATGAAATAACTTCTTCAAGTCAAAACCAAAGTCAAAACCAGACCTGCCAGGTTAAAACCAAACCTGGCAGGTCAAAGGCACAACCAGACCTGAATTTGACCTGGCAGGTTTGGTTTTTAACCTGCCAGGTCTTGTTTTGAAGTTGACTAAATTATTTTATGCACGTTCCTTAACAGGACATTGATATAGTTGGATGGTAAGTCATCGACCGTCGTCAACACGCGCACTAATTGACCAGTTGACGGATTGCGTTGTTCGAGTCCGCCACCTTTCGCGCCCACCCACAAGGTTTCTTCTGATAAAGCTATCGCTGTAATCCAACTTCTGTTGGTAAAAACTTCCCAGACTTGGTTTGTTGAATCGGGTGC
>LUTY01000255.1 GCA_001640045.1 Candidatus Thiomargarita nelsonii
CCTTAAAATATCCGAGATTAACAATATCAATTTCAACTTTTCGTCCCAAAAAAATGATTTTATTCTCATCCTCTGCGACTTCACGGATAGTCTCTAATGAATAAAATGGCATTATTCTACCTTTGTTTTATAGTCGATCATCACCCACATTAACTACAGGGATTTTTTATAAAAAGGGATAAGTCAAAACCTCTAATCACTTACGTCGAAGAACCACGGAGGATTGACACCTGGATACCTCCAAGATGGAACTCCGCAACGCTTAAAACACGTATTACTCGATGATCAAGTTTTTTTTTCTTGACTTTTTAAGTAATAAAAAAAACTTGATCATCGAGTGAAATGTCCTGTACTAAGTCTTGATTTATGAAAAATCAGCGGTAATACAACTGAATTTTCGTAGCTATTTTACCGCTACAGACGTTGTTAGAGCCTAAGTGATATCCGATATCCATCGTATTGGCGCAATGATAGTATTGGTTTCCAGAGACTTGTTGATGATTAACCCAATAGACACCATTGTTACCTGAGTTATAAGTGTAACCATCTATTATCGAATCAAAACCTCCCGATATATACACGAATGATCCGGAGTGATAGCCGGTTCGAGAGGTATAAAAAGCTAATGAATTTGAATTAAACTTTATGTCTGTATTATCTTGCTCAATTGCGGCAGTGAAAAAATCAAAAACTATTGAGTGATATGTGCCATCTGTACTTGGCACGTAGGAACCAGATGCGGCATTTTGTTTGACATCGAACGCGAATGGACTACTTCCGTTTCCTTCTACTCTCATCCGAGCAACGGTATTATAAGGTTTTGAACCTATGAAATTGTTGTTTATTGTGTTTGTTCCCAGTTGAGTTGATATTACTTGGTCATATACATAGCTTCCATATATAATATTTACAAATAATGTCCACCCACCGCCATTGGTTGTCATATCACAATAAACCTCAAAAGGTTCATTTCCACCCTCTCCATCGGGATCAATTTTATAAATGTCATCTTCCGAAGAAGGAGCATTTTCTTTTATCTCCCGGCAAGACTTAGAGTTGGTAGGCTTATCTTCCACAGGCGCAACAGCTATGACAACAAATTGAAACGGATTTGTCAGAGGGACAATTTTCATATCCGCTTTGTAGACTTGAACAGTACCAAATGGCCCCGGTACATCAACACAAGGAATATGCAGAGAGCCATCCAAGGAATAAGTGGCGTGACACTTTTCCGTTCCGAAAACGTTGATAATCAATCCAAAAAATAGACCCATTATCAAACTCAATTTCACAATCAATTGTCTTAATGTATCGAAATATGTCATTCTCATATTCGCCCCCATAAAAAAATGATGTTGTTATTACATGACTTTCAGGTATTTAGGAATTTAGGACTTACGCTCTTTATCATCCGCTAAATCCTTAAGACGCCAGCGCAACCAACGCGGAATCTCAG
>LUTY01000256.1 GCA_001640045.1 Candidatus Thiomargarita nelsonii
CCCTGAACGATCTATCTTTTCCGCCTTTTACCTTTCCGTTTCCTTTTAACGCCGCGCAAAAAATCACCCAACTCATCAGGCTTGCCATTAGATTCAACGTTGTTTTCACCCTTAAACACCGTTAGTAACTTTCTATGATATTTCTGGTGTTCTTGTGGTAGTGAACCAGCAAACGCTGAAATAAATGTTTTCGCTGTATAATAATTGTTTAATCTCAGATGTTGCTTAAAATGGGTGTAGGTATTCGTCACTTGCGCCGTTGCATGACCTAAATCTTTAATATTGTCTTTCAATTCCACAAAACATAAGACACGCTCGCTCCCTCTCGCATAAAACACTATCAAATCACAAAGTTCTTCACCCGCTCTCTTTCCCCATAAGCGTTGACGCAAGCGACAGTCAGGATTCGAGTTATCATCTATGGAGAAAAAAAGTATTGTTTCATCATGTTGTGGTTGCACCGTTATCGACGCTTTGCTTTCTTTAAAACTCCTATTACCGGGGAGCAAACAAGGCGTTAACAGTAATGTCTCAAGGAGCAAACCATTTTCTGAAATAGGCATTATTTCTCCCCTTACTTCGTCGTTTTCAGTAATTGGGGAAACATACTCGATACATCTGAAGAGACATCGCCAAATGTACTCCAATCTATAATCCCGTCTTCATCAACAATATTCTTTGCAGTGCCCTCTTCAAAAAGATAAATTGAGACTTGCGCTTGGGGAATAAAAGCGTTCGTCTGTTCTAAGTAAAACAGTTTATCAATGGGTTCCTTGTCATCATGTTTAGCCGCTTGCATGAGATTGGCAAGATGATCGACTATGTAAGGACTATGGGTAGTGATTAAGACATGCAAGCCCGCATTTACTAACATCGCCAAAAATTCAATGATTTCCACTTGGGCGGCGGGGTGTAAATTCATTTCTGGCTCGTCAATGATAAGCCATTCATTGGGTTCGGCAAAATAGCGTAAATAAAGAACTAACGGTGCCAATTCTTTTACCATTGATGAAACAATTGGCATTTCTAATTTGTTCTGGCTCCCTGCCGGTTGGAAAAGGAGTTCTTTGACTAATCCTGAAGTATCAATAGATAACTTTCCTTGCAAAATGTCGGTTTCCAAAATGTCAGCCAATTTGACATATTCTAAAATTTGGGGATTTTCCTTGATTTGCTCTTCTCTTTCAGCAGAAATACTTGGAAGATAGGCATCCGCAATCATTCCCAAAAAGCTTTGTACGGGTGCCAGCCAATTAATATTTCCTTCAGATTTTTCGTTTTTTTTAATCGCCTCGTGGTGAAAAGGAAAAGTGATAAAAGTCGTTCTTTCAGTGGGGAGTGTATAAACCTTTGAATAGAAAGTGCTATGGAGTATCTGAAAGAGTTGCACTCCGACAAATTGTTTAACGGCTCGGCTAGGTAGTTTTTTTAGCACTTCACCTTCAGAATAAAAAT
>LUTY01000267.1 GCA_001640045.1 Candidatus Thiomargarita nelsonii
GCACGCGGCAAATAGGTTAGTGTTCTCAAACATCCAATCCGTTTCAGGGGAAATATCCGACTTAGGATGAAAATGTTCTATTTGGTGATCATTTTCGGTGAGATTAATCTCACAATAAGCACACAAACCATGCTGGATGTCAGTCAAGGCTTGAATAAGTTGGCGGTAGGCTTCAGGTTCTTCATTTTTAAAAGCATTCCAATCTGCCTTATCTCGTTTTTCAGGCGGTTTTGCTTTTAAAAACCGTTGCAAGCCCGCAGGTACAGTATCAATTGGCTTTACTTTTTTCATGTTCTTGGAATCCTGTCAAGTACCCGCTGCCGACGAATTTCCATATCGGCTTTAATTAAGATTGGATCATAAGGCGATTCTTGATTAAGTTCTTGACGCAACTTTAATGCTGCTTGACTTTCTCCTTGATTGTTTTCAATCAAGTCATAATATTTTCCGAGTAATTCGGTAAATTTATTCTTTTCTGCTGGTGGACGCTCATTGACTCCCATGATTTCAACCAGCAGCCGCCCACTTTCCGCTCCGTAAGAAGAAGTCGCCTGCTCAGCAATGATGTTATCATTTTGCCGGGTTAATAATATAATATGTTCCGGCTTGATAGTTGTTAATACTTGTGTACTATGGGTGGTAACGATAAATTGTGCCTTGGGAAATGTAGCCATGAGATCAACTAATACATGTTGCTGCCAGATCGGATGCAAATGTAGATCAACTTCATCAATGAGTACGATGGCTTCTGATTGTTGAATGGTTTGATGAGGGTTTGCTTGTGCCATGCGCCGGGCTAAATCCATAACTAGGGCGAGAGTAGTACGGTAGCCATCACTGAGTTGATTGAGTGATAAAATCTCTTGATGCCCATTGAGGTATTGAAATGTGACTACTAGGCGTAACGGATTAATGAGTGTGCGTGGATTTGAACAGCCGGGCATCATTTGACAGATTGCTTGACGAACGGTTTCTAAGATTGAGAGACGATATTCAAAATCCTGCCGTTGGCTTTGTTCTCTTCGTTCTATGTCTTCTTGATAAGCATACCATTCTATCATCGTTTGAAAACGTTGGGTTGCGACTAAGGAGTTTTCTAGTGCTTTGAAACGATTTAAGTTTTTTTTTAAATAACGCTGTATAGAGGAAGATAAGGCGGCACGATCTGTGCCATAGTAGGCGATGACGGGTAAGTTGGTTGGTTTTCCATCTTGAACGTCGTTGATGATGTTTTCTAAATAGTGATGAAGTTCGCCTAATTTTTTATCGGGTGGGATGGCTTGCTGAGTGCGTTTATTCTGATCGCGTTTTTTAGTCTGATCCCAAATGACGTTGTCTGTACTTTCTAGTGTGACACGAGTATAAGGTGCTTGATTGGGTGTTTGTCGAATGTCACTTTGACGAAACTTTTTACCACTGACGCTAGGCAAACGTGTCAATATGGCGCCCAATCCAATTGCTATGGCATCCAAAATGGTTGTTTTTCCGGCGGCGTTGTTGCCGACTAAAACGGTTAGTTGTGGATCGAGTGGTAATTCTAAGGTTTTAATGGCGCGAAAATTTTTAATCGTGATGCGACTGATTTTCATAGTAGTTAATGTCCAAAATTAATTTAATTGTCTGAATCAGAATTTGCAGAATTAAAGTACAGAATTAATCTTTTTATTTTATTGGTTTTATTCTGAAACGAAGTAACGAAGTAAAATTCTAAAATCCTGCAAATTCTGATTCAGACAAAATGGATAATTTGTTATTCCGATCCAATTTCCCCAAAACTCTGCAATTCCAATTGAACTGGCTCCCAGCTAGTCAACCCAAACTTGAGCCAATAGGTATTGTCATAGTTGGGGATGTGAATGTCTGTACTAATGGATTTCGCGCTACCATACGCTATCTAAAAGCAATACTGACTCTTCTCCCAGAATCATTTTGGTTATATTTAGGGTAATTAGATGAAGTATAAGAGCCAAGTCCTTTAGAGCAAACAGTAACATGTGCATAATCCGGACCGCCAGTCAGTATGCTAATCGCTGATTTTGTGCTGATATTATCACAATGAATCGTAGAATAAGCATCAGCTTGAAGGATTCTAAAAATGTTATTTAGTTTCTTTCCAACAGCATAATTTTTACTACTCAAATCAAATACTGATTTATTGACAGTAATATCAATCTGTGTATTAGAAGATTGATCGCTTTCATCATCTAAATAAATTGCTAGTAGCATTTTTTTAGAAAATGAGTAGATTATATCCATGTCTTTTGGATTAATATGGTCATAAAACCTAACTTCAGCCTGATCACCATTTATTAAATTATCCAAGAAAACTCGGTAATCGTAAGTGTAGTTCTCTTCACTTATCCAAGAGTCAAAATGTCCCAAAGCATATTGGTTTGAAACCTCCCAAGTGCGTGGTGTTGTGCTTCTTGCAATAACTGTCCAGCCTCCACCCTCAGTTGTCATATCACAATAAACCTCAAACGGCTCATTTCCACCCTCACCATCAGGATCAATTTTATAAATGCCATCTTCCGAAGAGGGAGCATTTTCTTTTATCCCCCGGCAAGACTTAGAGTCGGTAGTAGGCTTATCTTCCACAGGCGCAACAGCTGTGACAACAAATTGAAATGGCTCTGTCAGAGGGACAATTTTCATATCCGCCTTGTAAGCTTGAACAGTACCAAATGGCCCCGGTACATCAACACAAGGAATATGCAAAGAGCCATCCAAGGAATAAGTGGCGTGACAGTTTTCCGTTCCGAAAACGTTGGTAATCAATCCAAAAAATAGACTCATTACCAAACTCAATTTCACAATATTTTTCATATGTTACCTAATCCATCATTCAAATAAGCCCAAACAACCGGAAACCAAGATAATCCGATTGCAATTAAAAGTACGGTGCGTAAGCGGCACCTAAGTTTTGTCATCATATTTACTCCTCTAAGTTAAAAAATTAATCAACTTGCCCCAATTATGAGTTAACTGATTACTTGGACGTTTAATCAGGTTTTTTCATCCGAGCGATTATAAAATTGGTTGTCGTTTTACTAATGAGACTTTGAGCAAAAAATGAACAAGTTCTCTACGAGACTACTTCGTTTCGAGAGTTTGACAACGACATCGATTTGACGAGTTATGAAAAAACCATCTCCGATACCTTAAAACGTGTACTCAATGCACGAATTTGTTGGGTATTCAATTGTTGTTCACCCTTTAAAATACCCAACACCTTTTGTTGATCTCCTATTTCAGGAAAATCACTTTCTTGTAAACTATGTTCTTGCATGATCGATTGCAAAACCTCTTGAGCCGAAACTTCCGTCATTGGATAATGTTCATTTTCGTAAGATTCGACTAAGAGGCTAAGTGTATCCATGAGACTTATCAGGCTGTGACTTTCATCATCCCCGACAATATCCACTAATTCGTCCAACAAAGTTACGGTTCGCTGGTAGTCTGCTTTCGTTTGTGGAATTGAAAGCACTTGTGCCACGAGTGGCCAATAATTTACTGTATTTTCAAGTAATTGAGTCATTTTAACACCCGATTTTCCATTTGTCTTGATCATATTCAGTATGTGTCAGTACATGCCTTATATAGATTTTATGCAGGTTATAATGAATGAGTCTAACCTTATTGCCCCCAATATTAAATACCGTACATTTTCCGACTTGATCTGCACTTGGGAACATTAAACGCAATTCCGTTTGACTTATTTCGTTATGAGTCAAAAAGCTATCGTTTTCGGCACCTAATACCAGCATCTTTACTTGATTTTTGTTGTTAGGATTAGGCAAATTAAAAAACAACAGTTCTAAAAAAGCCAACAAAGATTCGTTGTTCATGTTAGCTAAAAATTCTTTGACTTTCTCATCAGGCATACAATTAGAAAAGAAGGCTTCTTTGGCTAATTCAGGTGTTTCGATGAGTTTATACAGAT
>LUTY01000258.1 GCA_001640045.1 Candidatus Thiomargarita nelsonii
AATTGTGCGATGGGACTGTCTTTGTACTGTTCTAAAAATGCTTGGATAGTCTCTGCCTTTTCCTCCTCAAGGTGGGATTCAAGATAGAAATAACGCAAATAATGGACAATCGGGTAATCTTGCAGTTGCGCTGATAGTTGTTCAAAGTTTGTTTTTGAGTTCTCTTTCAAAAGAACTTGACGCGCTTCTTTAAATTGCCAACGTTGTTGCAACAAACTGTTAGTCTGAGCGTTTGCAATGCTGCTAAAGAAAATTCCCATGCTCAAGATGTAAAAAATAAATGTTTTCATCTGATTTTATACCTAAAGTTATCAAAAGATTTAGGAGTCCAAGATTTATCTTGGAACATCAATTTTTTCGTCTCGCCTGTGCCGCCGTTAAAATACCACGCAAAATATTAACTTCTGTGTCAATCAATTGCACTCTATTAAACAAGCGATGTAAATGTCGCATTAATTGTCTAGGATTTTTTGGATCTAAAAATTCAATATCGATCAATGTTTGTTCAAGGTGTTGATAGAATTGTGCCATATTCTCAGCAGAGGCAGGTGGACTTCCCAATTCCCAATCTTCTTTAGTTGCTATCTCTCGATTGGCTAAAGTATTTAGCAATTCGTATGCCAAAATTTGAACAGCCGCTGCAACATTGAGGGAGCTAAAGCTGGGATTGGTAGAAATTTGTACAAGAAAATGACAAAGATCTAATTCTTGATTAGTTAATCCAGATTGTTCCCGCCCAAAGACTATCGCTATTTTTCCTGTACTTTCTAAAGCTTTTTCAGCACAAGCTTTAGGTGTTAATGTCGGCCAAGCAATACGGCGGGATCGCGCACTGGTACCAAAGATAAGATGACAATCCCATAAACTTTCTTCAAAAGTATCAAATACTTGTGCATTTTCCAAAATATCGTCTGCACCAGTGGCTCGGGCTGTCGCCTCGGCGCTGGGAAAGTGTTTGGGTTGCACGAGCCGCATGTGGGATAAACCCATTGTTTTCATGGCGCGGGCGGCGGCACCTATGTTGCCGGGGTGGGTGATGCCAACGAGTATTATTTGAATTTTATCTAGCATTGTGTTTTTTTTCAAGCTTTTTGCCGCACAAATAACAGCGGGGTATCCAAAACCCCGCCAGTCAAAATCTTGTTTGACCTGTAGGGTTTTGGATATTCCGCAGGTATAAATAAAAATAGACCAGCTCGTTTCTCGTTCCCACGCTCTGCGTGGGAAACGAAGTAACGGAGCGGAGCGGAGATCATGCCTGCTTGGACGCTCCGCGTCCAAAAATTAATACATTGTAGTTCAATACGTTGAACATTTCAAAGATCGCGGATTTGACGGATTACGCAGATTTTTGATGATATATTTTTGGTAGTCCCCTTCAATCCGTGATACTGCTAAAACCTTAATGGCGTTATTTATGAGCCTAAAAAAATTACTATTCTACAATCAAATATT
>LUTY01000259.1 GCA_001640045.1 Candidatus Thiomargarita nelsonii
ATGTTGGAACAGATTTTGTGCTACACCTAAAATGGGTATTGGCAAACCGGAACAATTGAAACATAAATTGACGGGACTTTGGTCACGACGTATTGATAAAGCAAATAGATTGGTTTATAACTTTGATGATGAATACGCCTATTTGTGCCAAGCCCGTTACCATTATTCTGAGATACCAGAACAGTCGTCAATAGATGAGGCGGTAGAAATAGATTTAGGAAATAATGGTTTTTCCGATAATGGTAAATCAAAATCATAAATCCGACATTCCGCACATCTTAAAAGTAACTTTTTGATTTTTAATAAGTATAAATATTATTTATCAAAATTAAATAAATTTTATTTTGAATTTTGAGCAATTGCTCACCATTAATGATTGGCAAACCCATCAACGCACCGTCAAATATTTGCAAAAAACGGCACGTCCGGTTATTGTGATTGCCGCCAGTGGGATGTGTACCGGTGGGCGGATTGTCAGTTATTTAAAAGCTTTGCTTGAGGACAAACGGACTGATATATTGTTTGTGGGCTACCAAGGGCAAGGCACGATTGGGCGTACTATTCAAAAATATGGACCACGCAACGGTTGGGTGGAAATTGAAGATAAGCGTTATACGATTAATGCTCAAGTACATACGATTAGCGGCTACTGTGCTCATGCGGATCAACGGGATTTAGTGAATTTTGTTAAGCGGATGCGTCATAAGCCTAAAGAAATTCGGTTGGTGCAGCGTCTAGCACAAAATTTATTAGTTACCTCTATCCACTCTTGCCTAATTTGAGCCACAAATTGAGATTGAAAAATCTCAGGCTTGACATTTTTTTTTCAGTCTATACAATTTGAAGAACTTCCGATTAACCATTAAACCAAATAAATCGACAACTAAAAAACCTGAAAAAAGCTAAAAAAGTTACTCGAATCGCGTACAGCGATGATCTTAACCAAGCCAAATATGACGCGCTAAATGAAATTGCTAAGTTGTGTGGCTCAATCCGCACAGAAGTCTGGCGAAATTATGGTTCCATTGGCGGACTCAGTGCCAAGTTCCGTCCGGTACGTGATGAATGGATTGCCTTACAACATGTAAAAAACTTACCGCAAAGAATATGGCGGTCCACATTATCTGATAGTCTAGATGATATAAAAGCTAACCGTGAAGCAGCAAAAGAAAAAGTAGTTCGTCATATTTTTAGAAATCTTGATGATGAGGAGAAGCGTAAAGAGTTATTAAAAAAACTAAAAACTGATTCTGTTTGGATTAATGACTCGTATTTGCGCCGATTAATGCGTCAGTATTGGAAACATGGTAAAAATCACACTTTTAATCAAATTGTATTAGAACCTGGCAGTTATAAGTTGTTTTCGCATAATGGCAAAAATTATATTGAAGTCATTAGCTTAAAAAGAGGCCAACGGATTGCTATTCCTGTAGGAACCAATTATTCCATAACGGG
>LUTY01000260.1 GCA_001640045.1 Candidatus Thiomargarita nelsonii
CAGTGATTTTAATTTGGAACTGGTTGTTAAAATTAAGGAAATTAGCCATATCGACATTGTTAATAATTGGAGAGCGCACGAAAAATTTTTTGCGGCATTATGGTTACCAAATAAGTCATTTCGAGAGAAACTGTCGATCATTTTGAAAAGAATCTTTCCATCGCTTGAAAGTATCGCTAATATGTATGACGTACCAAAAAATTCATGGCGTATTTATTTTTATTATCTGGTGCGTTTTAAATATCTCTTAATTAAATATAGTGGTATGGTTTGGCGTATCTTACGCGGTGAGAAAAAAGCGCAGACTTTTATGGCGCAAAATAATCAAATCACTCTGTTAAAGGATTGGATGAAATCCAATTAGGATAAGACTATAGTATGAATAAATTGTATCAATATGTTGAGACATTTTTGTTGATTGGGACGATATTTTTTATTGTCCCAAGTCATGCCGAATCGCTGGCAGAGATAAGTTTGCTTGATGAAACGGCTCAATCAGTCACCTTGGAAATGACAATACCTGATCCTGTCATTTCTGAAACGCAGTTATCAGGCAACACATACCAAACGATACAGATCGCTGGCATGGTCCATGGACAGGGCAAACTCCCCCTCAAGGGCACATTAATTGCCGTCCCTGAAACTAGCCAGATTCAACTAGAAATTTTAGATAGCGATATTGAATTCTTGTCCGGCATTCTGCTGCCGCCTAATACTGAACAGTCCGAATTTATACCAGATGCAGAAAATTATCAGTTTGATCATTTCCAGCCAGCAAGTCCGGTCAAAATTGGCCTGATTGGGCATATCCGTGAACAAAGGGTGGCACAAATACAGTTTTTTCCGGTGTTGCATAATCCAGTTACACAAGAAGTGATACTTTACAATCGTTTACGTGTCAAAGTCAGCTTTTCTAACATGACACGATCTGGCAAGACTGTGGAAGATTCGCCAGAGTTTGACGCAATGTTAAGCCGCTTGCTGATCAATGATGCGACCAGTAATCGGGTTTTGGACACCAGCACCCGCACAACTAGGGCTAACGATTGCCCACCAGGGGTGCCCGCCATAAAAATCAGTATAGATAAAACCGGTGTGTATGCAATCACCCATGATGACATTCTCACTACTTTGGGACTGGATTTGTCGATTCTGAGTGCCGAACAGGTTGATGAGATTCACATGACTTTTAAAGGGAGTCCCGTGCCTATTTTTATTGCCGGGGGAGAAGATGGCGTTTTCGGGCCAGGTGATGCCTTATTTTTTTACGCAGAAGCGGCAACCGGGCGTTATACCCGCGACAATATCTATTGGCTCTCGCTTAATCTAGCAGGAGGGGCAAGACTCAATTTTAAAAATGCCGCTCCAACATCCCATCCAACTCTAAGCAATTTCAGACAAACAGTGCATGTTGAGGAAAATACTCGTTATTGGCCACGGATGCTGCATGATAG
>LUTY01000261.1 GCA_001640045.1 Candidatus Thiomargarita nelsonii
GCTTTTTTCTATCCAAACTTCTGCCCCAACTGATATACCCAGTCAGTCTAACAATCTGGCTGACCATTTTTGCCGGCTTATTCGCTTGGCGTGGGCACAAGCGGCTTGCTGGTATTGCACTTTTTTTATCCATCGCGGTGTTATGGGTGTGTTCCATGCGGGTGACTGCGGATTATCTATCTATTTCATTGGAGCGAGAATATCTCCCGGTTCCAATTGAAAGTTCTCCTGTCGCGGATGCCCTGGTTGTACTGGGTGGTGGCGTGGCGACTGCTGAACCACCTCGCTTAGCGCCCGATCTTGACAAGGCATCAGACAGGGTACTTCATGCCGCCCGTTTATACAGAGCCGGAAAGGCACCCGTTGTGATTGTCTCAGGGGGTGGGATTGCTTGGCAGGACGCGACAATGCCTATAGCAATAGCGATGAAAACCATTTTGCAGGAATGCGGCGTGCCTGCGACAGCTATCATAATGGAAACCAAGAGTCTAAATACCTATCAAAATGTGGTGGAGACAAAACGCATTTTAGAGAAACAGGGCTTAAACCGTGTACTTCTTGTCACATCGGCTTGGCATATGCCCCGTGCTTTGGCGACTTTACGCAGTGCCGGTATCAACGCCATCCCCTCTCCAACCGATTTTGAAGCGATAGATTTAGAACAACGGACGATATTGGATTGGTTGCCAGAAGTAAAAGCACTTGAACGGACAACCCGTATGATTAAAGAATATCTGGGTATAGCTGTTTACCGATGGCGTGGTTGGATAAAAGAAGGCGACTGAAATGTCCGAGGAAATTAAATACAAAATTTTCCTCGTTCCCACGCTCGCTCTGCACACTCTCTTATACACAAGTTTTTTAAAGGAGATTGATAATGAATCTTGCTCCGCAAAGACATAAGGTAAGTGTCTCGGAATGGCATAAAATGGGACAAAATAATATTTTTCCACTGGATGCACGGATGGAACTCATTAAAGGAGAAATTATAGATATGGCACCAATAGGGCCCTCACATGCCGCGAGTGTAAAAAATCTTATTGAGTTATTTGCCAACCAGAAGGGAAAAGCCGCGTTTATTAACGTACAAAATCCCATACAGCTTAGCGATTTTTCAGAACCAGAACCAGACTTTGTTCTGTTACGTCCTGGACCCACGCTATATAAAAATGGGCACCCAACGGCGGCTGATATTTTGCTACTGATAGAAGTCTCAGATACAACAGTGAAACATGATCGAGAGACAAAAATGCCCCTTTATGCAAAAGATGGCATTGTCGAAAGTTGGATAGTCGATTTAAACGAGTTTCAAGTTGAAGTCTACCTGAACCCGACGGCAAACGGTTATACCAATAAACATATTTTTGAGTCTGGACAGATTTTGATACCGTCGCAATTGCCACATATAAAAATACCGGTTTCTAATATTTTAATCCCTTGAAAACTCTTTGCCT
>LUTY01000262.1 GCA_001640045.1 Candidatus Thiomargarita nelsonii
GGAAAAATTTCTTCGTTCAGCTGAAATCATCGGATTGCATTGAATATTCAACGAGAAAGGCATATGGCAGGGGGAATGTGGCAAAAGGGGCCTTATCTGAAGATAAAGATGATTTTGTTGAGATTCCCGTAGCTAAATTTCAACTGGATATGTCTGATATATTAACCATCCAGTCGATTGGTGTTGCGATTCCAGTCCTGCTGATCTTGGTGGATACGAATACAGAAAAGGCTTTCTTTATCTGTCTCAATGATTACATAGATAAAGTTCTAATTCCCGAATACCCAAGTTATGCATCTAAGGGTTCTAAAATTATTTACATACCTACAGCTAATGAAATAGCTGACGAAGAAGATGCTCTTGTTCCATTAAGAGCATACGGGAAGCGCTCAAAAATGTACGGTGCTTTTGCCTTGTTTGGCTATCAGATGAAAGAAATATGGCGAATACAAGGTAGGGCTGCGGCTCCGCATAGAGTTTCCCTTGATCAAGCTGTCTCCATGATTAAGACCTTTTATCTGTTGGGCTGTTCCCATGCCCTCTTAAACTTAAAGCGTAGGCCTGATATCCATTTTTGGCAAAATAGGGGAGAAAATTTTCTTTCCAACACCATGCGCCATGCCAAGCACCATGAACAAACAAAATAGGTGTTTTATGAGATATAAAGCTTGGTGTCTCAGACAATATTTCTAGGTTCATGGCTTGGCAAACACTATTTTAAACAACGCGAGGTGCACTTTTTTAACACGCGACGCAGAGCGTCGAATTTTAAAAAAGTGCATTTTTCAACCGCAAACTCTGTTCTGTTCCAGCCTTTTGGAGCAGTTCTTTAAGCAATGCTGTTGAGATGGCACTGATATGTTCTTTGGTGAGCCGTTGTTCATTAGATAACAACAGTTTCAATAAAGCCTCATGCCGATAAAGAACTTTATCGGCGGGTGGATTAAAAGGGGTATTTATACTGATACGGGCAATTCTTCCCAAATTGATCCCCCGCCCGTCATCCAGCAAAATAAAATGCGGAAGAAGGCCAGTTTGCGGGTTCGGTTTGGGAAATTTTTGCACCGCCAATAATTCAAAAGCGGTAGAATTGATGGCCATACTTAAATGAGTACCACTAAAATTAACTTCCGCAATATAAATCTGCTGACCGACTGCCGCTTTTAAGTTTTGCACCGATTGCCCGTACTCTTGCGATGGCCATAAACTTTTTTCAGCATGGATGGATGTCATTTAATGCGCGTGTCCATGATGGTGAGGGGCTAAACGTTCCAAACTCCCATCCAAATAAGCCGCTACAGCCTTATCAGGCGATTTCTCAGAAGTCACAATACCTTCAATACCTTTGACCTCAAGACGACGTATCAGCCCAGCACCCATACCGCCACTGATGAGAACTTGTATCCCATCTAGGGGATGCTCCGCATGGGTGGAACTTTCATGGAAAGATTGC
>LUTY01000263.1 GCA_001640045.1 Candidatus Thiomargarita nelsonii
TGGTCATTTCAGCCTGAACAATTTCTAATTGTTTCTGAGCGAGTGCTAAATCTTCCCCTTTTTTCGCTAATTTAATTTTCTGTTCATCTTCAACAATGGCTAACTCTGTCGCCTTTTTGGCCAATTGAATTTCCTGCTCTTTTTGAACAATGGCTAATTCTTTCGCCTTTTTGGCCAATTGAATTTCCTGCTCTTTCTTAACAATGGCTAATTCTCTCTCTTTCATAGCCAACTGAATTTTCTCTTCTTCTTGAGCAACAATTAATTCTTCCTCTTTTTGAGCCTTCGTGGTGGCTAAAGCAATGGCTAACTCTTCCTCTTTTCTAGTCTTAGCAACAACGACCGCAATCGCTAATTCTCCCTCTTTGGTAGCCTTTTTTATTTTCAGTTCATCCTGAACAATGTCTAATTGTTTTTGAAGCAGTGCAGACTCTTTCTCTTTTTTAGCCAATTGAATTTTCTGTTCCTCCAGTACCAAGAAAAATTCTCTGGTTTTTTCAATTTCATCCACTTCTAAACGTTTTTTTTCAGTCAGCAGATTTTCCAGTGCAGGCTCTGGCACAGGGACACCCAGGGTGACTTGTATCACTTCAATCCCATAATCATCAAGCGGGTTTCTTTGATGTATCCTTTTGCCATCATGCCCTAAAATGGGGACTGTTTTCCAAACATAGCTTGTATTTGATTTTTCTTGATCTCCTAAAGAAACGAGGGAGGTCAATTCCATTTCTTCGACTTCAACTTTTTTGAGTTCTGTTTGATAAAGCCCATTGCGGAGTTGATCTTCTAGCTCTCTTTTAAATTGATTTAATCCACCCTGAAAAAATTCTTCACCTGTGTATTGTGTAGCGGTATTCACAATGACATCACGAGAGATTGGGATCAATTGTGAGTCAATGAGATTGTGAAAATCTCTAAATTCACGATGAATCATTTTAATCTTGTCTGGATTCTGCGGCAATTTGTAGCGAAAAGTCGCTGGAATTTTGGCCGTATAAGTGTCGGCAAAACGGAGTGTAATGGCTGGCTTTTGGCGGATTTGAGTCCCCGCAAATTTTGTACCAAAATCGACTGTCCAGACTTGCGCGTAACGAGTGACACGCGAAAAAAGGGGGATTTTTCCGTGAACGCCCGGTTCGTAGTACACGTTGATTTTGCCCATCCATGTATTTTCATGTAAATAGATGTGACCGGATTCACTCATAAAAAAGGCTGCCTTGATAATCAAAAATAGCAGCAGTGGGATAATAATGTAGATAAGAAATTTTTTGATAAGGCTAGTCATTATTTGGACAGTCCTCCGATAGTCAAAAGGTGGAGCCGCATCAGGGCGCCGAGCGTCTGCCTTTTGGGGCACAAGATCTTCTTGAAATGGCATTTTCAATTTTCTCCTTTGGTTAGACCTATAGATGTTCAGATAAATAATTTTGCTTTCGGGCAACCACAAGGGATT
>LUTY01000264.1 GCA_001640045.1 Candidatus Thiomargarita nelsonii
TTACTTCGTTTCCCGAAAATTTACCGCCCCTCAAACACAAAATCCCCACCACGATGTCCAGAATTCCGAATAAAATAAATCTCCGGCACTTGATCCGATGTCCCCGCGACACGTTGTTTGACATAATGCAACAATTCTTCCGCCGTAAACGCGCCATTGGTTTGTCGCAATCCATCTATAAACGCTTGGGCAAATATCGAATGTCCGTCTCCGCCACTGTCGAATACTGGATGATCGCCACCACTGGATATTAGAATCCGTGAGCTTTCTTGTTTCATGCTTTTTAAGAAACGCTGACGAGTGCTCTTATCTGTCTGCCACCAAGGCATATAATTACGTGTTTTCGCTATCCCCCCCGCATAGCAACTGTCTGCCACAATGAGGATATTTTTAGCATCGCTGCCTTTCATATAGCCGGTAATTCGGTCTGCTATAATCCAAGTATCTTCATCAGGTTTGGCATCAGCAGGCAGCCAGTAGGCTGTGTCCATTTTGCTATGACGGTAGCCGTGTCCGGCATAATAAATCAGTAAGTGGTCATCTTTTGTTGCTTTATTAAGCAGTTGCCTATAGGCTCGTAAAATACCGCTACGTGTGGCTTGTTCATTGATTAAGGTTTTGACGGTAAATCCATAGTTTTTTTGTAAAATGTCTGCTACGGAACGGGCATCATTGACGGCTGTGTCTAAATTTAAGTCAAAACGCGGATCCTTCAAATAGGGATAACGGTTAATACCAATGACTAAAGCGTGATACTTGCCTGAAGCTTCCACGGGTTTAGGTTTAGGTTGGAAACTGAGCGTGAAGTTTTTATGAGCGGTGTTGTCGAAAATATCGGTTGCCGCAATTTGAACGGAGTTTTCTCCGAGTGGAAGTTGCAATTCAAAAGTGAAATAGCCCTGTTTGTCTAGGCTGGCTGCTTGTCCGTTGACGCTGACAGAGGCAACGCCTGATTTATCAATGGCTTGTCCGCGCAAGCTGTGGGTGTCTATGACGAGTTCATCACGAATGAGGCGTTTTTTTGGGTGCAAGACTATACGCGGTGGGGTGGTATCTATCTCGCCTGTTTGTAAAACGACTTTAACTAAGTCTGGGCGATTGCGATATGGCTCAACACCGCTGACTTTGTTACCAATACGCACATTAATATATTTTTCACCGCCCGCCGAAGCTACATAATAACCTTGGGGTGTGATTGTTACCCATTCGCCGTCTTCAAAAGCTACCATTTGGGCAATTTCTTCTCCGGTTTTGATATTCCATAAGCGTGTTGTGTTGTCCGCACTGCCTGACAAGGCGAGTTGGCCATCGGGGGAGAACGCCACAGCGGTTACCGCATAGGAATGCCCTTGAAAAGTCCGAATCTGGCGCCCACTTGACACATCCCATAGTTTGAGGGTGTGATCATTTGATCCCGACAAGGCGAGTTGGCCATCGGGGGAGAACGCCAC
>LUTY01000265.1 GCA_001640045.1 Candidatus Thiomargarita nelsonii
TTATGCCTATTTAAAAGAGTATGTACTCCCGTATCTGGTCAATACGTCATCACCTCGTTTTATTGGGCACATGACCTCAGCACTACCTTCTTTCAATTACGAATTAACAGACCTTGTTTTGAGACTGAATCAAAACCTGGTCAAAGTGGAAACGTCAAAATCCCTGGTTTTCTTAGAAAGACAAGCCATGGCCATGCTCCATCATGCTTTCTATGATTTTCCTGAATCATTCTATACTGAATATGCCCAACAATCAGGAAATAGTTTAGGCATAACGGTTTCAGGCGGCTCTCTGGCAAACATATCGGCTCTCTGGGTTGCTCGTAATCTCCTCTTACCGCCAGATGACATCTTTCCGGGAGTGGCTCAAGCAGGCTTAAACGCCGCTTTGGCGCATTATAAGTATAAAAATATCGTATTATTAGGCTCTCGCCTCATGCATTACTCCATGAAAAAAGCGGTTTCGTTGTTAGGCTTAGGGATGGAAAATATCGTTTATGTTGATCAGGATGAAAATGGAAAGATGGATATTGCCGCGCTTGAACGGTGCATAGAGGAATGTCGCCAGAAACAGTGGTGTATCCTTGCGCTAGTGGGTATTGCAGGAGCCACTGAAACCGGAAATATTGATCCCTTAGAGGAAATGGCTGAAATAGCAAAGACCTTTAATATTCATTTTCATGTTGATGGTGCTTGGGGCGGTCCCGTGGTATTTTCCAACCGACATAAGCATAAATTGAAAGGGATTGAAAAGGCCGATTCAATCACATTATGCGGGCATAAACAGCTTTATTTGCCTCAGGGTATTAGTTTTTGTTTGTTTCGGCAGCCTGATATGGTCAAAGCCATTTCTATCTCGGCTGCTTATCAGGCACGCGAGGGAGGGTATGATTTTGGTCAATATTCGCCAGAAGGTTCTCGATCTTCTTTATCTATGTGTTTACATGCAGCGTTGCATTTAATTGGGAAGCAAGGCTATGCGAAACTCATTGATAACGGAATCGATAAGGCTCAGTATTTAACGGAACAGTTACACAAAACTGAAGCCTTTGAACTGATGAGGGAACCCGAACTTAATATTGTTAACTTTAGATACATACCGATAAGGTTTAGAGGTAAGCAAGCTCAGGGGCTTTTAACAACAGAGGACAATTTACAAATTAACGAAGCCAATGTACAGTTACAGGAAATGCAATTTCAAGAAGGGAGGAGTTTTTTTTCCAGAACACAATTGTCTAACACTCGCTATGGGAAGGATTTACCCATTGAAGTCAATAGGGCTGTGTTAGCGAATCCTTTAACGACTTACCAAGATATTGACTTTGTATTGGAAGATCAACTGACGATAGCGGCCAAGTCTATTGAAAACGAGTATCCGAGCACTAAGCAGGAAATCTCTAAGTTGGCATTCTCACTGCCGAAACCTGCTGAACAAGAAGCGTTACTTGATA
>LUTY01000266.1 GCA_001640045.1 Candidatus Thiomargarita nelsonii
CACTCCATCTTCCACAATTTCAGCCATCGCGCCCAGTTTTGAGGCGATCACCGGCAGTCAATTGACAACCAGTGATGCGCTCGCCTTTGAGACACCGTCATCAAAAATCCAAGGCAACCCGCATTCTTCAGCTATCGGGGTATTTATTTCACGACAACAAGAACATATGTACAAAATTTTAGTGGCTGAAATTGCCAAACGTCGTGGTAACAATACCTTAGCGGCACTCTATTTTTTCGAGGTTGCTACTGAAACCGGTGATCCGCGTTTTGCTGAACAAGCCACAAAGGCGGCTTTATATGCACAACAATATGACATTGCTGTCGAGGCGGCTAGCCTATGGATAAGGCTTGCTCCGAATAATCCTTATGCACGCCAACTTTTAGGCGGAGTGTTGTTACGCCAAAACCGCCCAGATCAAGCCGTGATACATTTAGAGGCTATGCTCGACACTTTTAAGGATGATCCCGAGCAAGTCAGCGCATTGATTTCAACATTACTAGAGGCACAATCTGATCAAACGCTGGCTTTAGAGTTGATGGAAAAATTGCTCACTAAACGGCCAAACAATCCCGTGGTTTTATTGAGCTACTCACGCTTTTTGATCGGTATTGATCAGTTTGATAA
This sequence comes from Candidatus Thiomargarita nelsonii, assembly GCA_001640045.1. GTDB lineage: Bacteria > Pseudomonadota > Gammaproteobacteria > Beggiatoales > Beggiatoaceae > Thiomargarita > Thiomargarita nelsonii_A. The sequence continues at coordinate 628 of LUTY01000266.1, forward strand.
AGCCATGGTTCTGTTGCAGAAACTTTTAAAGCAGAGCCCAGATCATGCTGAAGCCGTGCCTTTGTATGCCTATTTGTTGGACAAGCAAGGTAAACATTCACTCGCTTTAAAATGGCTGAAAGAAGCATTGGATAAATTCCCACAACAGCAGGAATGGCGGTTAATGTATGCACGTATGCTTGTTGATGCAGAACAGTTTGAGGAATCCATAAAACAATTTAAGTTGTTGTCCCAAGATTCCCAACAAAAGGCAGATATTTTATATGCCTTGGGGGTGTTATCCCTACAAATCAAGGATAACTCAGCTGCCAAAAAGTATTTTATGGCACTACTCGATAGTGGACAAAAAGTCAATACGGCACGCTATTATCTAGGCCAAATTGCACAAGATGCAAAAGATCTACAAAAAGCCATTTATTGGTATAAGCAAATTGATGGCGGTTCAAATTACTTAAATGCCCATGCGCGGATTGCTTTGATTTTGGCTGAACAAGGAGAATTAGATAAAGCCATTGAGCACCTTCGGAGTCTACATGCCGAGCGCCAGGACGAGATCATTAATTTGATGCTGTTGGAGGCGGAATTGCTGACTGATCAAAAACAGTATCGCCAGGTGATGAAGATTTATGATCGTGTGCTCAATTCGGCACCTGATAATATCGAAGTGTTATATCAGCGTGCTATGTTGCATGAAAAAATGGGCAGGATAGATCTATTAGAGCGGGATTTACGACGTTTACTGGAAATCGAGCCAGAAAATGCCGATGCGGCGTGCTGTCAATCACAATATATTCATAGCTTTGCTCCAGTTTTGTTAAAATAT
>LUTY01000275.1 GCA_001640045.1 Candidatus Thiomargarita nelsonii
GCTGTCCTTGGTGGACAGAGTTTCAATAGCCTGCATTGGCGTGAGCCGGTGAGAGTGAAGATGGTGAGGCATGGCTATCAAACTCATGGTTTCAATCGCCTGCATCGGCGTGAGCCGGTGAGACCACCGTATTTTTGTTGGCTGTCACTTTTGCCGTTTCAATCGCCTGCCTTGGCACCAACCTTTAAGTCGCCGATATTTAAACATAATCAAAAACTAATTGCAAACCCTTTTTTAACGTTTTTTAGCTTGAAAAACGATTTTTGGGTACTCCCTACAAACCCGTGGAATCAGACTCTGGTTTTTCAGCCCCTGAAGCCGAAAAAACCAGAATTATTCGCACAGCGATCATTAGTTGTACTCACAACCGCGACCAAATCAGAAAAGGCGATTCACAAAAAAAAAGCCCCAAGACTTCATAGCCTTGGGGCTTTTTTTATTTTTGCGTAAGTAGTCGCGCTCAGTTGGAATGATGCGTTTCGTTTTAATCGCCTGCATCGGCGTGAGCCAGTGAGACTTTTTCCGCCAACTCTTTTGCTTGCTCGCCAGGGTTTCAATCGCCTGCCTTGGCGTGAGCCGGTGATATCCTAGCCTTTATTTTTTTTAATTTTACTTTCAAATATTTACATCGCATTAAAAACATTATAATCAAAATTATTGCATATTGGCTTATTGCTAAAAATATATTTATCACTTTTCAAAAAAACGTTTTTACAACGACAGCCCGATTTTTGCAAATCCCCAAAAACTTTGCATAATGTTGATTTAAAATTAATTTTAAAAAAAATATTTCATCAGAGAGATGATGATATTTTGAAATTTTAAGCACTTTCCAAAACCGTCAAGGCTAAACTTAAATCGGCAACATTTAAGCTGCGGATATTGAAACATAATCAAAAACTAATTGCAAACCCTTTTTTAACGTTTTTTAGCTTGACAAAAACAGCGGTTTTTAATATATATTTTTGAAATTAAATGATTTTATCAAAATGGAACGTTAAACCATTTTTTTAATGGTATTTAATTAACTATCTGATTTTAAAAATCAAAATTTTAACTTATTTGCAGAAGAAAGTGATGAGCGTGTGAGACATATTTTTATCTCCTTTAACTCGATGATCAAGTTTTTTTTGTTGGAGTCCAAAGCGGAAGCGTAGGTTTCACCCGGATACCAAACCACTCCATGACGACGCTCTTTCCATTCCTTAGATGGCATCAATCCGCCCTTTTCCCCAGGAATATCTATACCTGTTTTTTTGCCAAAACCAAATCGTGTCATAAAACTATGTAGGCGATCTATGCCCAGATCATAAGCTAATTCGTAAAAATAGACATCGCAAGATTGTTCTATAGCACTGTGCAAGTCCATGCTACCATGTCCAGCTCTTTTCCAGTCGCGATATCGGTGCCTTTTACCTTTGAGACGGAAAAATCCCGGACACCAAGTACGTTTATGTGGTGTCCTCACGCCATATTCTAATCCTGCCAAACCAACAAAAGCTTTCACTGTGGAACCTGGCGGATATTGTCCACGTATAGCACGGTTAATGAGGGGACGATCAGGCGAATGGTTCAACGAATTGTAGGTTTTATGATCGATGCCGTTGACAAAGAGGTTGGGATCATAATTCGGCATGCTAACTAAGGCGAGTACGCTGCCACTTTCCGGTTCAATAGCGACAACCGCAGCACGTTCCTCTCCGAGCAGATCTTCAATATATTTTTGTAAATTAATATCTATATTGAGATAGAGGTTTTTACCGGGCACAGAATCCGTGCGATCCAGTACCTGGACGAATTTTCCACGCACATCCGTTTCCACCTTTTTGATGCCCGTTTTACCATGCAACTCGGTTTCATAATAAGCCTCTAGCCCAGCTTTACCTATATACTTGCTGCCCTCATAATTGGACTTATTTATCTCATTGGACTCATCCATGAATTTAAGATCTTTTTCACTTATTCTACCTACATAACCGATGGCGTGGACACCAGTAGCCCCAAGGGGATAATAGCGACTGAGATGGCTTTTCAACTCGATACCCTGAAAACGGTGTTTTTGGACAGAAAAGCGAGCCACTTCATCTTCAGTAAGTCGATAACGTAAGGGGACACTTTGAAAGGAACGACGTTGCTTAAACTTTTTATTAAAGTTGTCAATATCACTTTCCTCTATCGTGATGAATTGACTGATTTTTTGAATAGTCAATTCAATGTTTTCAACCTGTTCAGGAATGAGTTCTAAACTATAAGATGCCCGATTCTCAGCAATGAGTACGCCGTTACGATCAAAAATTAATCCGCGTGTAGGCGGTATAGGCAAAATGGTAATGCGATTACCTTCCGCTAGATCAGCATATTTTTTATAATAAATCACTTGCAAAAAGAACAAGCGTACCACAATAAGCAACAAAAAGACTAACATGATTAACCATGCGATTATCACACGATTGTTGAATATTTTACCCTCGCGGGTAGAATTTTTTATGACTTGTGTTGATGACATTTCTATTTTAAACTCAAGTAGAATTGATTGATAAAAAATGATATTTTGACAAAAAATACTCTCAAGACACTTTATATTTGCGTTGTATATCGCGCAACATCAAAAACAACCAAGGCCACAGCAACAAACTGCTAAAAGCAGGATAGATAAACGAGCCTTTCATTTGTGAAGAGCCGAAAATACTTTGTATCCAAATGCCTAATAATTGATTGAGAGTAACCATCCCAAACACTCCAATCGCTTGTTGCCACACAGGAAATAAGCGCACCTGCTGATGAAATTTTACAGCCAGATAGCCAATCAAAACAAACCCCAAAGCATGTTGTCCCAACAAAGTATCATTCAATACATCATGGATAATCCCAACAAACCAAGCAGTCGCTACACCCACCCGCTGAGGGAGAGCCAAACACCAATATATTAAAATCATGGCTACCCAATCTGGACGCCAAGCACTTGTCCAAGCCGGCATTGGTAAAATAGCTAACATAAAACTAAAAACGAAACTGAGAACAATAACCCAGCCGCCATGATGTCGATCTAAACTCATAGTTCACTACTCATTTAATAACTACCACACCAATAAAACTTCACAAACTAAAGTTTTATGCACCGCGACTGTTGAGGAGCGTGTTCCTCGATTTTTGAAAAATAAAAAAACGGGTTGGATAACTGCGGAATATGGCATGTTGCCACGTTCGACTCATGATCGTTTACAGCGCGAGGCTGCCCGTGGTAAACAAGGGGGGCGCACTTTAGAAATCCAACGCTTAATTGGGCGCTCGTTACGGGCGGTGGTGGATTTAGAGGCGCTGGGCGAGCGTACTGTGACGCTTGATTGTGATGTGATTCAAGCCGATGGGGGGACGCGGACGGCTGCTATCACGGGTAGTTATGTTGCTCTCGTTGATGCTATGCGATATTTGTTAAAACGCAAAAAGCTCCAGACTAATCCGATTCATGGTGCTATCGCGGCGGTGTCTGTTGGCATTTATAAAGGAGAGCCTATTTTAGATTTGGAGTATAAGGAAGATTCGGAAGCTGAAACGGATATGAATATTGTGATGAACGATGGTCTTGCTTATGTTGAAATTCAGGGTACAGCGGAAGGACATGCTTTTCGCCATGATGAGTTAGAGACTATGTTGCGCCTTGCTAAAGAGGGCATTAGTCAGTTGTTTGAAAAACAAAACGCTGTTTTGGCGCTTTGAAGTGTAGTCCAAGATAAATCTTGGACTCCAAAAAAAAGCCCCAAGGCTATGAAGGGGCTTTTTTTTATTTAATGGCCTGCATTGGCTTATGTAGTCGGGCTCAGTTGTAAAGCTATTTTTTTGCCATCTGTTTCAATAGTCCCACCATCTGGCGTTTTGCTGTCCTTGGTGGACAGAGTTTCAATAGCCTGCATTGGCGTGAGCCGGTGAGAGT
>LUTY01000268.1 GCA_001640045.1 Candidatus Thiomargarita nelsonii
AGGTGGATAAAAGCACGATTAATCGTAAATTGGAGCGTTGGAATGTCAAGACAAAAAAGGTGATGGATTTTTCATCGTCTCAGAGACAATCCAAAAAATAATCTTCCCATAGAGAATCCAAGTTTTTTTTTCAAGTGAAGCAGCGTAAGCCGGGGAATGCCTACATTTTGCTACAGCAGAATTTTTTTTGATAATTTTAATGTTTTTTGGAGTCCAAAGCGGCAGCGTAAGGGGGGCCAAATGACGCACGTCCTTACGCTGCCGCTTTGGACTCCAGCAAAACAACCGAAAATTCATGATTCACTACTTAACTCACCCAAAAGTAGCGTTATGTTGGGGGGAAGTAAAAAACCCCAACCTACGAGCTGAAGTTATTGAGCTAAGGAACTACGGAGTTGTCTAAGCTTCCCCCAGTTCTGCGGTCGGATTTCCGTATTTCGCTCCCCTGCTGAAAATATTTCGAATGGGTAAACGAATGTCCATCACTTCATCAACAACATCGGCATCGTGTTGTATGTCGCAAATTTTGCGACCCTTTATGGAATAAATTTTGATCACCTTCACAGATGGCATAACCAACCAACACGACTTAACACCAAGCGCAAAATAGGCCTTGAACTTGGAAAGGAGATCACTAATAGCCTGCCTTGGAGAAAGCACCTCAATTACCAAATCAGGCATTTCAGTTACCTTCAAAATGTCGTCATCATCATCTATCAAGTCAACCGTCTGTTCAGCAGCTGTGACTGATTCTGTTTGACCTTCATTAACATAAACACTTATGTCAGGTATCAGTTCATCTTTAGCCTTTATTCCAAACGGGCTTAAGTCTATTTTGCTCACATCCAAACTCAACTCAACAAAAGGCGTGAATCTGTCATCATTGAAAAGCAGCCCAGTTATATTTGTCTGAGCACTACTGTGTTTTTTTGACGGTATATCTTGCACCTCATATTCTTCATCTTTAAGTTCGATGACTTCGTTCATACTTCACTCCCATTTATAGTGCTCTGTCAATTTGGTTTTGACTGGTAGGAGTCCACCTTCGGTCTGGGCGGTCCAAGATAAATCTTGGACTCCTACCAGTCAAAACGATATTGACAGAGTACTAGGTTGGTTTTCTTTACTTGGTCCATGACAATAATTGTTTAGGAGTTCAAACAATAATAGTGGTGCCAAGTTAAAACTCAATGCGATATTGTGCCCGAAAAAATTTTTTCAATCGGAAAGCCGCTCACTGATGGCGAAATCGTCGAAAAACAACGAGCCCGTCGCGCTTATGAAGACTTTTTGCACCGTCGTCAAGACCCCGCTTTGCTAGAAACCGACAGCGGCAACCGTTTTAATGCGCGGATTTAGAAAACGAATACATTTTACCCCTAAAAGGCTTGCCGTTGCTAAAACAGCTCAGCATCAAAGCCTTCTATGACAGCGACATGTTTCTAAGCC
>LUTY01000269.1 GCA_001640045.1 Candidatus Thiomargarita nelsonii
GATTGGAAAGCTTTACTAGAAAACTAGGACATACAAGGACAGGCAAAAAGAACGGGCAACGGTTTGGTAAGCCGAGATGGCCCCCTAGCCGTAACAGTGCTCTACCCCCGAGAGTGAGACACGAGGCGCTACCTAAATAGCTTTCGAGGAGAACCAGCTATCTCCGAGCTTGATTAGCCTTTCACTCCTATCCACAGTTCATCCCCTCATTTTTCAACATAAGTGGGTTCGGGCCTCCAATAGGAATTACCCCATCTTCACCCTGACCATGGATAGATCGCTCGGTTTCGGGTCTACTCCCAGCGACTAATTCGCCCTATTAAGACTCGGTTTCCCTACGCCTCCCCTATTCGGTTAAGCTTGCCACTGAAAGTAAGTCGCTGACCCATTATACAAAAGGTACGCAGTCACATAGCTAAACTATGCTCCCACTGCTTGTACGCACACGGTTTCAGGTTCTATTTCACTCCCCTAACAGGGGTTCTTTTCGCCTTTCCCTCACGGTACTAGTTCACTATCGGTCGATAACGAGTATTTAGCCTTGGAGGATGGTCCCCCCACTCTCCCGAAGGAGATTCTTCAGACAGGATAACACGTGTCCCGCCTTACTTTTTAGTCACCCACTTAACATGCTTTTCGCATACGGGACTATCACCCTGTATCGCCGACTTTTCCAAGTCGTTCTGCTAAACGTATTAAGTTTGATGTGACTGGGCTGATCCGCGTTCGCTCGCCGCTACTGACGGAATCTCGGTTGATTTCTTTTCCTCTAGGTACTTAGATGTTTCAGTTCCCTAGGTTCGCCTCTACACCCTATAGATTCAGGTGTAGATACCTCTAAGAGGTGGGTTTCCCCATTCGGACATCCTCGGGTCACAGCCTGTTTGTCGACTCTCCGAGGCTTTTCGCAGACTACCACGTCCTTCATCGCCTGTTATCGCCAAGGCATCCACCGTGTGCGCTTAATTACTTGACCCTATAACCCCAAAAATTCTAGAATTATAGCGTTCTGTTTCTTATGCTACGAATGCAATATACCCAAGATATTATCTCTATGAGTATGAGATAACATCTGACGTTTTACATCAGCTTCCTAATTGTTAAAGAACATACTAAATCTATACTAATATTTAGTGGTAAATATTGATTTAAACGTCAATGTTTACCACTAAACACTACTTTGGTGGAGCTAAGCGGGATCGAACCGCTGACCTCCTGAATGCAAATCAGGCGCTCTCCCAGCTGAGCTATAGCCCCCGATATTGGTGGGTCTAGGTGGACTTGAACCACCGACCTCACGCTTATCAGGCGTGCGCTCTAACCAGCGATGCAATTCGTGTATGGCGATATGGAGGCACCCAACATAGGTTGTGACCCACCCCGACTCGCGAAGCTGGAACTCCTCTCAGTACGGTGTCCAGTAAAAGTGAAGTCTATGCTGGCAAGAAG
>LUTY01000270.1 GCA_001640045.1 Candidatus Thiomargarita nelsonii
GCATCGACATAAATAACATCACTGCTACAAAAGCAAGCATGATGGACAATAAGCCTAAATTAATGTTTTCTTGACCCAAGCTTGGACCTATAGTGCGCTCCTCGATGATTTCCATCGGCGCTTTAAGTGCCCCCGCCCGCAACAGCAAAGCAAGATTATTCGCTTCACTAGATGTTAAACCCGTCACTTGGAAATTTTTACCAAATTCCTCCTGAATGGTTGCCACATTAATGACTTCCTCAGATTTACTACGAGTTGTGACAGCTTTACCATCTACCTCTTTAGTCTTTATATGGTACTCCATAAAGACGACAGCCATCGGCTTACCGACATTTTTCCGAGTGATCATCAGCATACGTTTTGCGCCTTTATTATCCAAACGCACCACCGTTGCAGGGCGCCCACTGCGTTGATCAATTGTCGCAGCGGCATCAACGATTTGATCACCCGTCGCGATAACGCGGCGTTTCAACATCACTGGCGAACCATCACGCCGTTTATAAGAACGTGCCCCCAATTGATCATCGTCTTCAGCCACCAAGCGAAATTCCAAGGTTGCTGTTGCGCCCAAAATCTCCTTAGCACGCGCCGTATCTTGTACACCTGGCAATTGTACAACAATACGCTCATCTCCCTGTCGTTGGATGACTGGCTCCGACACGCCTAACTCATTAACGCGATTACGCAAAGTGGTAATATTCTGCTCTAAAGCTTTTTGGCGATTTTCTGTCAACGCCTTTTCAGTGAAAGCGAGATGCAAGCGATACTCATCTCCCTCATTGATCTCTGTGATGACCAAATCATCATACTCTTTTTCAATGAGCTTTTTCGCTTGATCGCGTTTTTCAATATCGGCGAGAGTCACCAAAATGCCACCGCCGCCAGCCACAACACGATTAATACCCTTATAACGCAATTTATTCTCACGAAACAGGGTACGCATTTCACCGATATACGTCTCCTCATCCTGACGAATCGCCGTTTCCATATCGACTTGCATTAAAAAATGCACCCCGCCGCGCAAATCTAAGCCTAAATACATCGCTTGTCCGCCCAACGCCCTCAACCAATCTGGGGTTGTGGAGGCCAAATTTTGCGCCACCACATACTTCGGCAGTGCCTCTTTCAGTAGAGTAGAAGCTTTCAATTGCGTATCAGTATCTTTAAAACGGAATAACAATTGCTTTGGTGTCCTATCGACACGGATAAAACTGATATTGGCTTTTTTGAGCTCAGCCTCGGCAGTGTCTTGCACCGCCTGATCAATTTTCATATCCCGTGCATAAGCGGGAGAAATTTGCACGGCTGGATCCTCGCCAAATAGATTGGGTAGTGCATACAGGGCACAAACAAAAATCACAGCACCGATCAGTAAATATTTCCAAAGTGGGTATTGATTCATACATCCTCTCAGTTAAAAGACAAATATTTCAGTAGGAGTCCAAAC
>LUTY01000271.1 GCA_001640045.1 Candidatus Thiomargarita nelsonii
AAATCCTGAGCGGGTTTCTATGCCGGACTTTGATATCGACTTTTGCATGGAAGGCCGCGATGATGTGATTAATTATGTCGCCCAACGTTATGGACGAGAGCGCGTTTCGCAAATTATCACTTATGGCACAATGGCAGCGAAAGCGGTGGTGCGCGATGTCGGGCGCGTGTTAGCGCATCCGCACGGTTTTGTCGATAAAATTGCTAAACTCATCCCCTTTGAATTGGGCATTACCCTTGATAAAGCTTTAGAAAAAGAAGAGGCTTTACGCTCCCGCTACGAGCAAGAAGAAGATGTGCGGGCATTGATAGATATGGCGCGTCAGTTGGAAGGTTTAACCCGTAACTCGGGTAAACATGCGGGAGGCGTGGTCATTGCGCCCACCGTCTTGACTGATTTTACGCCACTCTATTGTGAGCAAGATAGTACAGATTTAATAAGCCAATTTGACAAAGGCGATGTCGAAGCCGTCGGCTTAGCTGGCGCTTGAACGCACCCATATGACTCCAACACTTGTTCAAGTCGATACCCCGACGACGACTAAGCCTAATAATTGGAAAGCACTTTACCTATTCAACCTGTATCGCTTCACGGTACCAACGGTTTTTGTCACTTCTGTTCTTGCCGGCATTTCACCTAGCTATTTAGGACCGTTTGATGAGCGTTTATTTTTGAGCACGGGCTGCCTCTATTCAGCCTTTGCTATAATATGTTTCTTTGCCATAAAGCAAAAATGGCTACCCTTTAATGTCCAAGTACTCGGACAATTTTTATTAGATATTCTAGCCATTATGCTATTAATGCATGCCAGTGGTGGCGTGAGCAGTGGTTTAGGCATGTTATTGGTGGTCGTGATTGCCGGGGGGAGTTTACTCACAGAAGGAAAAACAGCCTTTTTCTTTGCCGCAGTCGCCAGTTTGTGTGTGCTGCTTCATGTCACCCTAGCTGATCTTCATGATTGGTTTTTAGACAGCAATTATACCCATGCTGGTATACTGGGAATTAGCTTTTTTGCAACAGCATTTTTAGCACATACCTTAGCACAACGGGTTAAAGCCAGTGAAGCACTAGCTGAACGACGCGGTGCTCATTTGCAATATTTGGCGCAACTCAATGCCCAAATCGTGCAACATATCCAATCAGGCATTATAGTCATTGATATCGTCGGTCGAATTCGTTTTTTTAACGAAGCAGCACTACGTTTTTTAGGATTAAACGAGCAACCAACAGATCGGACTTTGAGTTCGGTTGCACCCAAATTAGCAGAGCAGGTGACAAATTGGCAAAAAAGCCGTCGCTCCGTATCTCCTTTGTTTCGTCCAATGGCTGGGGAAGTCGATCTCATTGCCACTTTTACAGAATTGAAACAGGGGGGGACTACCAATCTCTTGATTCTGTTGGAAGATGCGACTCTCACCGCTCAACGTGCCCAACAATTGAAATTAGC
>LUTY01000272.1 GCA_001640045.1 Candidatus Thiomargarita nelsonii
TTCAAGGTAGTCAGACGGTTTTCATCATCATAGCCAGCGGTAAATTGATAACCGTCTTTGGTATAGCCCTGAATCAAATTACCATCGTCATCATATTCGTAAGCACGCGCCGGATTGGTAGAGGCCAACAATTGATTCAGGTTGTTGTATTCAGAACTAATCTCAATGTCCTGCGTGGGGCCGGGTACATCGCCTTGCGTCACCGTCTCCGAATTTCTTTGATCTTGAGCATTATAGGTGTAGCTAAAACTATTGATGTCCGTGCCACCGTTTTTGTGAGTGACTGCCGTATTACGCAACAGCGTGTCATACGTGTAATCGGTAGTGATAGTCCCTTGGCGCGTCACTGTTCTTGGCACAATCCCCGCACCCTGATAGCCGAAAGCCACCGTCTTTTCCGCAAATTGCAATTGCGACAAGCGGTTTTGCGTATCATATCCATAGTTCAAAGTATAGCCGTCTGGCACAGTGAGAGACGTTCGCCGATCCAAGGCATCATAAGTCATCTGCAAAGTATCATTGTCCCACGGTCCGTCCACTGATAACACATTAGAATTAGCATCGTATTGGTAACTGGTCGTGCCCACAGCATCAGTACGTGAAATGACGCGGTCGTAAGCATCGTAGCTAAAGCTGACCGATGGTGTCCCGTCGGAATAGGTGACGGAGCTTAAGTTGCCTTTGTTATCATAGCCGTAGGAGGTTGTGATACCGCGTGCATTGGTGCGCGTGGCGATTTGATCAGCACTATTGTAAGTATAGGTGACGAATTTACCATCGGCATAAGTCTTTTTGATCAGCCGATTATTGGCATCGTATTCAAAGCTGGTCGCATTCCCATTGGCATCAATCAGCTTAATCAGATTGCCGTTGGCATCGTACTCAAGGCGTGTGCGGGTCAAATCAGGCCCGGTTTCGGCAGTCAGTTGCTGTTCAGCGTCATAAGCAAATTGCGTCGTTTTACCATCGCGCCCCGTCACCGAATCCAGTAACCACGGACTGATTGTAGACCAGTTGTTGCTCAAAGAGTTGCCGTCAGGATAAGTGATGCTAGTCAAGCGGTTGAGGTTGTCGTATTGGAAAGTCAATTGCACTCCGTCTGGCCCCGTATAGCTCTGCACACGGCCCACACTGTCATAAGTGTAAGTGCCCTTGATTTGACTATCCAACTTGGTTTGGGCAAGGCGTTTCTGGGCGTTGTACAGATATTCTTCTACCACAGTGTTAGGATAGGTGGTGGTGGCGAGTAGGTCATCCGCGTTATAGGTAAAACTGATGATGTTGCTCAGACGATCTTGCAAGGACAATAAATGGTGGTTTGCGTCATAAGTGTTCACCACCGCACCCAATTCGTTTTGAATCTCTAATAAATCACGACCGTCGGCGCTGTACACATAAGTTTCCACATTGCTATTGGGATCGGTAATCGAGGTGACATTGCCAAAAC
>LUTY01000273.1 GCA_001640045.1 Candidatus Thiomargarita nelsonii
CCGACCATTTCTTCTAACCAATTGGTTGGGCTAATGACTTCGGTATCATTATTCAATAATAATATCATACTGCCTTGTGCCGCTTTAACACCTTGGTTGACCAGATAAGAAAAGTTAAATGGCCCCGGCTCTTGGCGGACTTTGAAATGCTCCGCGCCCAGACGTTTCTTATAGTGCTTAAATAACTGGAAAGTTTCTTTTTCATCACTGCCATTATCCACAACGATAATTTCCCAGTTTGGATAAGCACTATTACTTATAATTGATTCCAAACAAGGTTTTAACAACTCAGCTTTGTCTTTAGTCGGGATAATAATACTGACCAAAGGTTTATTCTCAACATCAACCGGATAATGCACCAGCACGCAGTTGTTTGTGCTATTTAAAACCGCACGTCCGTTTTCCCCTTCCCGAACTAGCGCCTCTTGCACCACTTTCTGACCTGCTTTGACAGCATAATTTTTATTATCCAAATTAGCAGCGGTAGAATTACTGTGCTTACGCCAGTGATACAGAATTTTTGGAATATGCAGGATACTAGATGTTTTTTCTGTGAATCTGAGCGCCAAATCCCAGTCTTGGCTGCCTTCGACACCCGTTCTAAAACCGCCTAATTCATCCAGCAAGCGTTTGCGGTAAACACCAAGATGGCCGATATACATTTGCCCTTTTAGAATTTCCGGAGCCCACTCAGGTTTGAAAAACGGCTCATCAAAACACGCTAATGTATCATCCCATTTATCTTCATCTGAATAAATCAGATCAATCTGCTCATCCTCCCGTGATTCATTTAATAACTTAACCACTTCAAATAAAGCATCTTCTGTCAACAAATCATCATGATCTAGCAGTGCCACAAATTCACCCGTTGCCAGTTCCAGCGCGGCATTGCTGGTTGCAGAAATATGCCGGTTGGTGTCGCAATAAGTTACTTTAATTTGTGTCGGGAAGCGTTCCCGGTAATGTTCCAGCACTTGACGTACTTGGGGTTCTGTTGAAGCATCGTCGGCGATACATAGTTCCCAATGGGGATAAATTTGATTAATTACGGAATCCAAGCATTCTTTTAAAAACGGCTCCGACGTATTGTAAGTGGGTACCACTATACTAATCACCGGCAAATATTCAAATGTCTCCAATGTTGCGTTTATGGCGGCGCGATTCGGCGATACATAGTGATAATTTTTAACAATATGTCCCCCTTTACGCTTGTGATTAGTGGTCAACCACACGCCCAGCACATGATTGACATTGTCAGTATCTGGTGAACTCAACCGGCAGATATAAGAGCCGGGTTGCAAGGGTTTATCTAGTGAAAAAGGCGCGTAAAGATTATCCTTAGCAAATCGCCCGACCATTTCTTCTAACCAATTGGTTGGGCTAATGACTTCGGTATCATTATTCAATAATAATATCATACTGCCTTGTGCCGCTTTAACACCTTG
>LUTY01000274.1 GCA_001640045.1 Candidatus Thiomargarita nelsonii
AAGGAACATCTTAAAATTAAGCTGAGTGAATTAAGATATCGGAAAAAACTACCAGGATGTTTACAATCAGCAAAACGATAAATACCTCAGATCAAGCATTGGGATAAATCCCAAAGCTTAAAGCTCAAGTCACCTAAAGGTGACTAAACCCGGTAGTTAGTCACCTTTAGGTGACTTGAGCTGTTAGACTCAGAATTTATTCTGAGGCGTGAGGGCTTGATCATCGAGTAGTAGTTTTACGCAACCACGGATTGACATCATGAACATTTCTGAACACGACTCAAAAACGAAACGCATTCTTGCTTCATCGAAATTGCCAATCTTACTGGCACTGCTAGCAATTGTGCTGACATTACCAGCCCTCTCGGTTGGATTACAGCTAGATGACTTTGTCCATAAACTGAAGCTTCTTGGTCAGGAGACGTCGCCAGTAGAGGACGCTTCTCTTTTTGGACTATTTTCGTTTTTGGATGGCAATGCCGATCGTACTCGAGAACTAATGGATATGGGGTTTTTACCATGGTGGACATTTGAAAATATTAAGATATCCTTCTGGCGTCCACTAACCGAGGTATTTCATTATATCGACTATGCCCTCTGGCCCAACTCTCCCATGTTCATGCATGCTCACAGTTTATTATGGTTTGGTTTGTTAGTTTTTTGTGTAACGATTTTTTATCGACGAATGCTCCCTGTCACATGGATAGCTGGACTTGCCAGCTTATTGTATGCCATTGACAATGCTCACGGCGTTCCTGTGGGATGGCTTGCAAACCGAAATGCATTGCTTGCAACAACGTTTGGTTTAATCACACTCATTCTCCATGATCGCTGGCGTCGAAATCAATCTCAATTAAGTCTGGTTATTGCGCCTCTGTGCCTTGCGTTGGCCCTGCTCTCCTCAGAAGCCGCTATCGCAACCTGTGCCTATCTATTTGCATACGCCGTCTGTATTGAACCTAAAAACAAACTGATCTCGCTTGCCCCTTACGCATTGGTGACCCTCGCTTGGTGGGTAGTATATCACGCATTTGGTTATGGCACATGGGGATCAGATTTCTACCTGGATCCAGGTGATGAACCTTGGCTTTACCTTCACGCACTGGTTGAACGTGTACCGGCATTACTAGCCGGTCAATGGGGGCCATTACCTGCGGGCACCTACCTCATGTTACCCAAACCATTGGCTGGTATATTTGTGCTTGCCTCGATGGCGTTCGTCATCGCCACTACGCTCATTTTGTATCCCGCCCTCAAGGGATATCGCAATACCCACTTTTGGTTTGTTGGCATGATGCTTTCCATTTTACCCGTGTGCGCCGTAGATCCTAGCGATAGATTGCTATTTTTCGTCGGTTTAGGCGGTATGGGCTTATTAGCTGAATTTTTAGTATGCAGTCCTACCACAGATCGGCAAAAATATCGTTTATATTGCCTTTATTTTA
>LUTY01000284.1 GCA_001640045.1 Candidatus Thiomargarita nelsonii
TGTAAGTTTTCATTTAAAAAGGTCGATATTTGTCTCTCCCAGGTTTCTAGTTCTTGTTTGTCCGCAGACAGTAAGATGAAGTCATCACAGTAGCGCTCATTCACCTCTTTGAGAATTTTAGCGGCAATTTCTCCCCGTTTACCGGGTAACTGTAAATTTTCAAAAAAAGTTTTAGCGCGTCCAATAGCTAGGGCAGTGAGTTGGGGCAAATTGTAGTCTTCAATCAAAACATGGCGTGCCGCCTCATTTAAACGAGTGCCTTGACAAGCCGTGCAAGTTTGATGACTGAGATATTTCGCCAATTCTTCGCGCACTGCATTAGAATCAGTTTCACGATAACGTCGCGCTATGTTGGGCATGACACCTTCAAAAGGTTTTTTTCGCGCAAACGTAGTGCCAGTCTCCGCCGTGTGATGGACAAAATGAATTTCCGTCGTGCCGCTGCCATATAAGATCACGTCGCGGATTTTTTGCGATAAATTTTCAAAGGGTGTGTCTAAATCAAATTGATAATGGCTACTTAAAGCTTTCAGTATTTGAAAAGCAAACTGTGTTTTTTTATCCCAGCCC
Source organism: Candidatus Thiomargarita nelsonii (assembly GCA_001640045.1). Lineage (GTDB taxonomy): Bacteria > Pseudomonadota > Gammaproteobacteria > Beggiatoales > Beggiatoaceae > Thiomargarita > Thiomargarita nelsonii_A. The sequence goes on from LUTY01000284.1 coordinate 571, forward strand.
CGTATCGCGCCATCAGCTAAACTCGCCGAAGGATTGATGACAATTTTGGCGGGATCAAAAAATTGTTTAACACCTAAACCGTCACAGTCGGGGCAGGCGCCGACGGGATTATTGAAGGAAAATAGGCGTGGCTCTAATTCGCTGAGACTGTAACCGCATTTGGGACAAGAATATTTTGAGGAAAATTGTAAATCTTCCTGCTTTTTGTCCATGAAACTCACCTGCGCTAATCCGTCTCCTAACTTTAAAGCAGTTTCAAAAGATTCAGCGAGACGCTGTTGTATGTCTTGGCGCACTTTAAAGCGATCCACGACGACTTCTATTGTATGTTTTTTGTGTAAATCCAGCGGTGGGGGATCATCTAAAACGACAATTTCGCCATCAATTCTGGCTCGAATAAAGCCTTGTTTTTGTAGTGATTCTATGATTTTGACATGTTTACCTTTGCGCTCTTTGACGATGCTTGCGAGTAGCATTAAGCGAGTGCCTTTGGGTAAGGCTAAGACTTGATCCACCATTTGGCTGATGGTTTGTGCTTGTAAAAAAATGCCATGTTCAGGGCAATGGGCACCACCGACTCGCGCAAATAGTAGCCGTAGATAGTCATAAATTTCGGTGACGGTGCCGACAGTGGAGCGGGGGTTATGGGATGTCGATTTTTGTTCAATAGAAATCGCAGGCGATAAGCCTTCAACATGCTCCACATCGGGTTTTTCCATCATAGATAAAAATTGCCGCGCATAGGCTGACAATGATTCGACATAACGCCGTTGCCCTTCTGCGTAAATGGTGTCAAAGGCTAGAGAGGATTTACCAGAGCCAGATAAGCCCGTAATAACAATTAATTGATTGCGTGGCAAATCAAGATCAATGTTTTGTAAATTGTGTGTACGCACGCCGCGCTTTTGATAATGCACCTGGCACTTTTGCATTTAAATCATGCGTTGCACTCTCTGTGCCCAACAATGAGATTGAAATTTGAAATTGTTTCGATTTAACCGCTTCAATTTCCTCTAATCGCAAAATTTTTCGTTGCAAAAGGTTACCATTGGTGACGACACCAACATGTAAACCTTCATCTAATGAATGCTTGACGATATTGATGAAATCTGCCCGAATGGTTGGTTCACCTCCAGTTAATGTCACTTTTCCCAAGCCCATTTTTTTCAAATCTTTTAGTAAAGACGCGATTTCTAGTTCTGACAATATTTCTCTCGCTTGGTTAGCGGGATGATCTTCCCATGCCCACCGTTCACACATCTGGCATTTTTGCGTACAACGGTGATTGAGTGATAGATGGGTTGATCGAAGTCCTTCTGTTATTTGAGTCATTTTTTTAACCCAGTTCAATTGTTTTTGTTTTATTGATAAGACAACCGATACCGATTTTCTTTACTTTAATCTGATTTTCCAGAGCCTGAACATCTTTCCTATCAGTGAAATAACCAATAAGCCGTTGATACTTTTCAGGATCATTAATACGACTCATCACCATATCCTGACGGTTATGATCACGAATATAATCAAGGCGTTCCTGATCATCATCTGCTAAAGCCTCACGATTAGAATCATCCTCATCCGCCTTGAGAACAGCAATCAGTTCTGGCCTATCTGTCCAAAACCAGCCATATTTTGAAGCCTCGTCGGGTGGGGTGGCCCAAAGGAAGCCTTTTTCAATCTGATAGAAAGTGGCGAGGAGTTCACCTGTTTGGGCATTCCAAGCGCAGGCTATCCCATTCGGGCTCCCCGTGAACAGGGTACGGCCATCCGCACTGAGGGCGAGTAAAGATTCATCAGAATCAGCCCAGAATACTACTTCAAATGCTGTCATTTCTCCGCTAGAAAGCAACAATACTTGTGGCATACTGGCACTTGTATCAATGATAGGCTCACCTTCTAAACGAATATCTATCTGCATGCCTTGTGGCAGGCTGCGGGGACGGAAAATATTATCCCGCCCCGTGACGGCTTGCCATTCTTGCGCTTGCAACACATAAAAACGATAGCCATCTGTTTTGAAAGAAATGCCCATTTCTTTAGATTGCATAATCGCTTCTTGGCTTGCCAATTTTAACAGTGAGGCTAAGCGTTGTCTCTCTTGCTCTAAATTTTGCGCCAATCCAGCATTACCGATAGACAGCGTGGCAAAACTTAAAATCACGCTAATAATAATCATAACAACCATGATTTCTATTAGCGTAAAACCGTCACTTGACGTTTTTTCATCTAACATGTCGATTTCCAGACAGGCTCTTGATAATCGAGTTTAAAATACACTCGCCATTAATAAGCAAACATTTCTTGCAAACGATCACAAACTTGTCTATAAGAAGTGGTTTGCCCAGTTTTCGCTACGGGGGTAGGGGAAAGGGTACCGGTGGCAGTGCCCGTTTGCAGCCCCCAATGGCTGTCGCTCAGTCCCCAGTATTTTTTACCCGCTGTCACTTCGCTGGGTTGGGCTGCATTGGCGTTATCTTTTGCGGGGGCTTTGCTCATGACCTCATTGAGCGTACAACCGGTTGCGCCAGGGCCGCTGGTGGGGGCTGTGAAAGTCTTTTTGGTTCCAGGGGCACCTGTGTCTAAACGGTTGCAGAGATCGCCGATGCTGTACATGGCACTCTCATTTGGTGGTGCGGGTGGCGATAAGGGGCCGGCTTGTGCGGACCACGGTAATAGTAAGGTGATGAGGATGTGTTTGTATTTCATTAGAATGGTTCCTATTTATTTCTTGTCATTTCGACCAGCGGGAGAAATCTTAAAACGTTGATATATCATATTTTTTCGTTGTTTCGGGAATGGAGCGGAGCGGATTTCCCGAAACAAAACTTCAGGTTTTAAGAGTTAAATGATAAAAAAGATTTCTCCCGCTGGTCGAAATGACAATGATAAAAAACAAAATCGCCCAAGATAAATCTTGGACTCCAATATCAGTCCCAACGATAAGTTAAGGCGCGTTCTGTGATACGACTGAGTTGTCTGCCAGTTTCTTCAATCCAGGCGACCGAAAAGCCGCTTTCCCATAGCAACGGTTTGAGTTTTGCTAAATCGCGGTGTGGGAAACGATAGCTACAAAAAGGCGTAAAGCTTATTTGCCAAAATCCTCCTAGCTGTATCATTAGTATATGCCCCGGTAAATGTCCCATAAACCATACGCTTTGTTGTGCAAAGCGTGTCGCATGGCGGGGTGTTGGGCAGCGATAGACGACTTTGTTTATCCGTGTTCCTTTTTTTCGCAAAATCGTTTTTTTGACAATATTTCCTCCAATTTCAATAAGGCGTTTTTCTTTCCTAAAAATAGGCACTTCACACCAATAAAAATACTCGTCTAACCAATTGAAACGTTGTCGCAGTGCGT
>LUTY01000276.1 GCA_001640045.1 Candidatus Thiomargarita nelsonii
TTCGTTTTGGCGACTTATTAGGCAAAGCCATTATTTACTTTTTAGAAGAAGAATTACGGAATAATCAACGCTTTTACAATACGCTTGATTATTTAATGAAAAAAGGCTTGGTGCAAGACATCTATAAAATGAAGGCTGATTTAGAGGATCAAATCCAAAAAGCCAATTTGTCTGAGACGATAAGAGTCAAAGATGAGTCAACAATTATCCAGCCCAATCGAATGAAATTTATCAAGAAACGCTTGGCTGATTTGGAAAAATTGCCAAAAACTCATCCGCTTTATAGTACGCTCAATATCAAAGAAGCATCACTTTTATCCTCAAGTCTGGCTGGACAAGAAGCTGAAAACGCCTTGCAACAAGCCAAGGAAAATAGCCAAAATGAGGGCGAAAAGGCTTTAGCGTCTTATAATTTATTTCAATTGGAAATCCGCAATAAAAATTATCCAGCGGCTTTAGAACATTTGCAATTAGCGCTCAAACTCAACCCCTATCGCTATGCGCTACATTTTAGGGGCTGGCGGAATGGGAGTCGTTTTTCTGTGTCGGAATAAGTTAGGCAAACGACGAGTCATCAAATCCTTTTGGGATTCAATAGAAGGCAGTGAGGATGAGGTTTTTTATGAAGCCCGCGTGATGAATGAAATTGCGGGTGAATATATTCCAGAACCTTTAACTTTTGGCTATTTGGATAAGGCGAAAAAGGAAAAGGCTTATTTGGTAACGGAATATATTGCAGGGGTTATGGATGCTGAAACTTGGCTTAAGAAAAAGGGCAAATTGAGCTTAAATGATGGCTTAAAAGTCGGGCTGCAAATAGCCAAGGGCTTAGAATTAGCGCATCAAAAGCAGATTTTACATTTAGATTTGAAGCCTTCCAATCTGTTGCTGAGAGAAAATGATTTAAAGGTGAAAATAATTGATTTCGGGCTCTCAAGATTTGTCAAAAATGGGAATATCAAAACGCATTCTGGGATGACGGTGTTAAGGAGAGAGGCGGTTTATGGTACTAGAGATTATGGTTGTCCAGAGCAGTTGGGGAGAGATGAATATGGTATGCCAGGGGTTAAATGTGATTTGTTTGCTTTTGGGAAAACTTTATATCGTTTGTTGACGAATCGCCCTGCTGGTGAAAATATGAATCCAAGTTATTTGCCGGTGCCAGCGTTATATGATTTGTTGGTGAGTTGTGTGAATTTTGTGCCGGATGAGCGTCCAGCGTCGGCGAAGGTATTGGTTGAGGCTTTGGAACAAATTCAGAAAAAAGGTGCTGAAATTCGGAGTACTCCCACTCAAAAACCTCCCCTTGCCTCTCCAACCGTTTCATCTGAAGGAGATGATTTTGAGATAGAGGCGTATTTTGATGAGGCAGTGATTTATGTAGAGAATGCTCAGCTTGATAAGGCTTATGC
>LUTY01000277.1 GCA_001640045.1 Candidatus Thiomargarita nelsonii
CGGCTTGTATGGGTGTTGATTTGGCTTTGCTATCTAGTGAAGTGGGACATGGATAACTACCTGATGGGATTTGATTACGGTAGCAAACGTATTGGCGTAGCGGTGGGGCAAACCTTAACCGCTACCGCCCGTCCTTTAGCTATCGTGCTGGTCAAAAATCAGCAAATCGACTGGGCACGTATTACTGCCCTTATTCAAGAATGGCAACCTGATGCACTTGTCGTTGGCTTGCCCAAGCACGCAGATGGCTCAGACAGCACAAGCACTGTTGCAGCCCGCCGTTTTAGTCGGCAATTACAAGGGCGTTATCAATTGCCCGTTCACAGCATTGATGAAAGATTATCCTCAGTCGCAGCGGCTGAAAAAATCTCCCGGGGAGATTTAGACGCAGTCGCCGCTCAAATTATTCTCGAAACTTGGTTTACCGAATGTCTATAAATCAAATTGACATGCTATTGGAGAGCATGGCTAACTACTTGAATCACAAATTAAAAATAAAAAAACGTGACGACGTATTAATCGTAGGCATACACACCGGCGGCGTGTGGGTGGCAGAACGTCTACATGCCTTGCTAAAATTGCAACAACCATTAGGGCAACTCAATATCGCCTTTTATCGTGATGATTTTAGCCGTATTGGATTGCATCCTCACGTTAAACCCTCTACATTGCCCTTTGAAGTCGAAAATCGTCACCTGATTTTAGTCGATGACGTACTACATACCGGGCGCACCATTCGTGCTGCCCTCAATGAAATTTTTGACTATGGTCGCCCCGCCAGCGTCACACTCGCCGTCTTGGTAGAACGCAATGGGCGAGAATTACCCATTCAACCCGACGTGATCGGTTACTCACTCTGTTTAGAACCGGGCAAACATATCAAACTCAATGGCCCTGATCCTTTATTCTTAGAAATTCGTACCCTGCATGAATAGTATTCAATTAGACAATCAAGGCCGTCTTAAACATTTCTTAGGCATTGAAGGATTAAAACGCGCCTTGCTCATTGAAATTTTAGACACCGCCGCCTCTTTTATCAGCGTCGGCGAAAAAGCCGTTAAAAAAGCCCCACTACTCCGTGGCAAAACGGTTATCAACCTATTTTTTGAACACAGCACCCGTACTCGCACCACCTTTGAATTAGCTGCCAAACGCCTTTCAGCCGATGTCCTGAATTTTAATATTAGTACCTCCTCAAGCAGCAAAGGCGAAAATCTCATTGATATGCTGCGTAATCTGGAAGCCATGCACTGCGACATGTTTGTCGTCCGTCACAACGCCGCAGGTGCCCCGCTCTTCATGGCTCAACACGTTGCCCCCCATATCAGCATCATTAATGCTGGCGATGGACAACACGAACATCCTACCCAAGCCATGTTGGACATGTACACCATCCGCCAACACAAAGGCGATTTTGCGCCCCTGCGCGTTGCCATTGTCGGCG
>LUTY01000278.1 GCA_001640045.1 Candidatus Thiomargarita nelsonii
GGCGCGATTGTCGTTACCGAGGTTAGGGAAAGGAGCGGCTTAATTTCGGCAACGTTTACAGGGCGGAAGGTTTTTCCTAACAAACCGATTGATGCTGACGATGAGATAGACTCAGAGAAAAAGCTAGGCTAAAGCCTTGCCCTAAAAGAGCGAACCCCTGCGAGTTAGTAGCCGGAGTCAAAAAAAGTCGAGGTAAGCGCATTTGTTAAGAAAACCTTAAGGTTGAGCGACTAATCTATCATCCTCACTCATACCAATGAGGATGAAATTATGTTGAGCGCCACCGATACTTCAACGCACCGAATCCGTATCTGGGATTTGCCAACTCGCTTGTTTCATTGGCTGCTCGTCTGTGCCTTTATTTTGGCTTGGCTCAGTCAAGGCGATGATCGCTATCTGGAGGTTCATGTTTTTTCAGGTTATTTATTCTTAGGGCTGTTGGGTTTCCGTGTTCTGTGGGGCCTTATCGGGAGTCATTACGCCCAATTGAGCCGTTTCGCCTTCGGTTGGCGTACCGTCTGGGAATACCTGAAAACCCTGCCCACCCCGCAGCGTCAACACTTTCTTGGACATAACCCGGCCGGCAGTTGGGCGGTGTTTGCCATTTTGGGCCTCGGCTTGTTCGTCTCATTAACCGGCTTGCTGGCTTTGGGCGGTGAAGAGCGGCACGGGCCTTTTGCTGGCATGATTAGTTTTGCACTGGGCGAAATCTTCCGCCAGTGGCACGAGGTGACGGCTTGGTTAATGCTGGGATTGATAGGCATACACATAGTGGGGGTGCTGATAGAAAGCGGATTGTACCGTGAAAACCTGATCAAAGCCATGATCACCGGCTTCAAAACTACGACGGTCCAGCAAACCTGCGCCCCTCGTCACGGTTTGACAGCAGCCCTCCTGATTTTGGCTGTACTCGCTGGCAGCAGTGGCTATTTCAGCGGCTATCTCAATCAACCTTATCTGCCCTTCCTCGGCCCCGTTTTGCCGGACAATGCCCTCTGGCGCGAAGAATGTGGTGATTGTCATCTGGCCTACCACCCCACACTCTTACCGGCCCGATCTTGGCAACGAATGCTGGCTGAACAGGATGACCATTTTGGGGAAGACTTGTATTTGGATGATGAAACCAAAGCGGAAATTCACACTTTCTTGGTGGAAAACGCGGCAGAAAGTGGGCTGACTGAAGCCGCTTGGAAAATCAACCGTTCCACACCGCCGGTTCAGTCTCCGCTACGTCTCACCGAAACCCCTTTTTGGAGAGAACAACACCAAAATATAGCCGATGAAATATGGCAACACTTTGAGGTCAATTGGAAAGGAAATTGCGGTGCTTGTCATTTAGATGCCGAGCCAGCAGCTATCGGAGTCGAGCAGTGCTAACCCTTGTTCAATGTAACGAAAGCCGTCGATATAGGCCGCAGCGTGCCTCGCTTTCCGCCCAGA
>LUTY01000279.1 GCA_001640045.1 Candidatus Thiomargarita nelsonii
TTATTCATGCCACAATTATGTAATATTTGTGGTTCAATTCTATCACAATTTTGTTATGTGTTACTATCGATGACAAATTCTCAATATAAAAGCCCGGCACATAAGTTGATCAATTTTTTCAAAAACAGTCGTGATAAATGGAAGGTTAAAGTTCAGGATGCCAAGAAAAAAATTCGCTCCCTCACACAAACGCTAAGAAAAGTGAGACCACTTGGTTCAGAACTACAAGCACAAGTCAAAGAACTTAAACAACAAGTGAAAGAGTTGGATGAGAACCTGCAAATTTTAGCCAATGGCCAAACGCGAAAAAAAAGAGCATCCGTTATCATAGAGCAGAAGCCAGACAAAATACTGGCACCGGTTGGTCAAGAAAGCTCTAGTCATAGCAACCATCATCAACCTGAGACAAGCAAACCCCTGGTACCCGTTAATCATCACTATGATGCTAGAACAATAAGCATGGCAAGTGAGTTAGTAACGACGGCTTGCTTATCATTTCGAGCGGCAGGAAAAAGCTTATCAATTCTGGAAAAATATTTACCAATTGAGAGCCCTTCAGCAGACTCCATACGCCAATGGGTTTATCGTCTGGGATATTATGAACTTTTAGAACAACCTAAACCAAAAAGAGCGGATTGGGTATTCATAGCGGATTTGACGGCTAGTATTGGAACACATAAATGTTTGGTAGTACTTGGAGTTCCCCTAAAGAAATTGAAACAGTGCCAATGGCACTTAAGTCATCAAGATGTTACCCTATTAGGCTTGGCAATTTAAGGAACGCCCCAATGGGGAAAAGGTTAATAAATGCTTTGAGGAAATCAGCAGCCAAGTAGATATTAAAAATCAGTAAGTTATATAATTTTAACCCCCCCCGAACGTTTGATCCCAATAACGCACTCAAGCGATTTTGATGAGGGTTATCAGGAATTTTCTTGTCTAATGTCAGAATCAAAATTTGATCTCGCGTAGCGAAGAACGAAGTTTCAGAAAGAATTTTCTTCAATAAGATTGTTTTATTCTGTTAATTAATGAAAGAAAATTCTGATTCAGACAATTGAATTGAAAGAAATTTTTTCGATGCCGTTCAATATATTTTTATTTTTTATGGAAAAAGAGTCGGGTTTATTTTTTATTTACATAATTTTGCCCTATCTTTTTCACAAATTCCTAACCTTTCTGCTTCTTCCAGAATGATTTGACACAGATCCGTAATCTCTCTTCCGTTAATATCAAGGAGACAAAATTCGGTATCTGGCAGTTCTTTTTGAATGCGTTCCCACATTCGCTTTGCACAAAAGAGAAGCTGAATCTTGGCTTGTTTAAGTTTCGCTACAGGCTCTTGTTGTGGACCATAAAGGCCGCCTATTTCTGTGAAACATAGTTCTCGGTACACCCGGTTTCTTTCCCATTTAACAAATGGTGTTGCTGTCAATTTGA
>LUTY01000280.1 GCA_001640045.1 Candidatus Thiomargarita nelsonii
CAAAAAATTCAAAAAAAAATTTCAAAAAATGAAGATAGGTTTCGTTTATTCATTAGATAAACCAAAAAGAGTGAGAAATCAAAATGAATAAGTATTCAATGACGATGAAATTGATCACGATGTTATTTGTGGTTGGGCTGTCAGGCTGTGTGGGCACAATGGCGCGTTTGACTCAGACTATAGATGCCATCGATCAGCGTGTCAAACAGGCTCAACAAGTCACGAAATCTGTGGAGCAGGTGAATCAACAGGTAAAGCGAGTACATCGAATGGTTGACAACGAATAAAACCAATCGTTTCCACGCCACTTCCTCCCGTTCCCTTCCTCTCGTTCCCACGCTTCGCGGCGGAATGCCTGCCAGGACGCTCCGCGTCCTGCAAGAGAAACGAGATAAAAACTAACAGGAACATAAAATGAAAATGTTTATATATATAATGCAAACCTTCAATGATAAACTGTCCACTTGGCATAAAGCTATATTTTTCAATGAAAAACTCTTAACTTGGCAAAAAGCCATATTGGGAAAACATTTTTCAATCAAAAGTCTACTAATCGCTTTTCTCATAAGCAGTATTCTGACAGCGACTATAATCTTTTTAGGGGAGAGTTCTACTCACCTCAAACCCTGGCAATCTGTAGAAAATGTCTCAATTCTTGTTATGCTCGGTTTCATTTGTGATTACCTGGCATTAATAACCACGTTCTATTTTATTCAAATCTTTAAAGATGGCAAAACGTTGAAATTGATTGTGACTGCATTATTAGTTTCGGTTTTACTCTCTTTTATAAGCCTCTATGGCATTAGCTTTTTATCCTTGCACCTTGATGAGGTGGCGGTTTTTAAAATAACAATTGATACTTTCCTCAAATCGCCTGAGCTGTGGTGGTATCGAAGTGATTTTTTATTTAGCATAACACCATTGATACCAATCATTTTATATAGCCTCCTGTTTTGCTTATGGATTATTTTTATTAGCTTTTTGAGAATGATTGTATTCATAATAAGCATACTCTCTCGTAAAGCCGTCATTTTAACTCTCTCGATTGTCGCAATAGTGTTCAGCGGCATTTTTTTTATTTATTTGCCTGATAAAGCATATATTGATACTGTTGCAAAATATACTAGAGTCATTGTACGCAAAGATGGCAACCAAATAAAACTGGTTGCTGTGATTAATAATACCCATGCTTCTTTGGAAAATTTGCCCGATTATCTAAAAAATGCCTTAATTGCTATGGAAGATAGGCGTTTTTATGATCATTTTGGAATTGATGTTAGAGGTTTAGCCAGGGCTTTTGTGGACAGCATCAAGCATCGAAAATTTCGGCAAGGCGGTAGTACCCTCACCCAGCAGCTCGCCAAAAATATGCTACTGTTTTCGGAACGCTCATTCGAGAGAAAAATCAAGGAAGCTTTGCTGGCTCTCAAGCTGGAAAGC
>LUTY01000281.1 GCA_001640045.1 Candidatus Thiomargarita nelsonii
CCCGACGGCTCCTCAAGTGCCTGCGGCAGAAAAATTAGCACTGGAAAAAGCCGCACCATAAGAAAGGGAATACTTCAATAACATGGATGATTCCTATGGTGATAAGGTAGGCAAATTACGTCAAAACCTAGCATTTCACCTACAACAGCCAACAAGGGATGAAGGTACAATCCGCAATTTAAAATGGCAGATTAATCAAGCTGAAAAAAGACGGGCAAGTAGCCTATGTCGTGATCTAGAAAAACGGGGCAGTGAGTTTTCACTTTCTCCTGAAAAAGTACAATTGCGCGAATACGAGCGTTTAGCATACGTCATCTTCACTGTCTATAGCGAACAAGATGTGACAAAGTGTATCAGAGAAGAAGCACGTCATCACGAGATTCTCGACAAATTAGAAAAAATCAGGCAAACGATTCAGACAGAAAATAATCGCTTAATCAGCACGATTCGAGACGAATTTGCCAAAACCAGAAAACTCTTAACAGAAAAGTTTGAGCAACTCCATAAAGATAACATAGTTGCACAAACCCATTTACAACAGCTCCTCGATGGTGTCGATCAACTCCACCAAGATTTACAAGTGGTGAATAACAATCTCCGTGGCATTCGCCTAGATGTCCAAAAAGTGGCTGAGTACATTGACAAAAGTAATCAAGAGCTTGCCAAACTCCATGATGATTTAACCACGGTTCAACATCAACTGGTCAAACTCAATGATGACATGAATCGGGGCATGACGGCGCAACAACAAATGCTTGGCACGGTGGCAGAAAAGTTGGATGATGGATTTAAAACCTTACATAGCGATCTGCAAACCGCGATGTTGCAAGAACAAACCTTGCATCAAGAACTCATGCAAGTGGAACAACAAATTTTACAGGCTAGCAATGAAACGAACAAAACGGTTTTGCGTACCCACCAAGAACGCTTACAGGCTGAAGCGCGACAAACGCGGATATTCATTCAGAACACACAAGCGATTGTCAATAGCCAAAGGAATATAACCGATGCTATTCGTAGTCAAACAAGGGTGATATATCGCAGTACGGATCATTTAGTAACAGAGAATCGCCGTACACGGGTGGAAATAACAAGACTGGGGCGAAATATGCAAAGACAAGTAAAGCAACGAGGTTCTGGTTGTACTAATATTTGTAAGGTTGCTGAAGGCGTAGTGGAGAGTGTAGAAACTGGTTTAAAAAAGGGTTGGAGAGTAACAAAATGTGTATTATCCTTTGGATTTGCATGTAATTAATTTTTTTTGTGCTGGACGAGGTTTGCCGATAAACAGTGCCGATAAACCCGGCACAACCTCGTCCGAAACGTTTGAGTCTTTTTTTTTGCCCAGGTATAAACCAATGTCATATCGTACCGCCTAAAAATCAGACCTACGAGGAGACCCATACCTCGCAGGTCGTTGTAAATTAAACTAAAAATTAA